>JAQWIO010000020.1 GCA_029248845.1 Polaribacter sp.
TAAAGGAACCAATAAATCTCATGAAATTAGAATTGAAGCTTCTTCAGGTTTATCAGAAGAAGAAATTGAAAAAATGAGGCAAGATGCAGAAGCGAATGCTGATGCAGATAAAGCTGCTAAAGAAACTGCAGAAAAAATTAATGGAGCAGATTCTATGATTTTTCAAACAGAAAAACAACTAGCAGAATTTGGAGATAAATTATCTGACGATAAAAAAGGTCCAATTGAAGCTGCTTTAGTTGAGTTAAAATCGGCTCATGAATCTAAAGATCTAGCGCAAATTGATACTGCAATGGAAACTATTAACGAAGCTTGGAAAGCTGCATCTGAAGAGATGTATGCTGCTCAAGGTGGCGCTGAAGGAGGAAATCCCGAAGCTGAACAACAAGGTCAACCAGAAGCAAATGACGCTCAAGGTGACAATGTTGAGGATGTAGACTTCGAAGAAGTGAAATAAACTTTTCATTTTTAATAAAACTAAAAACGCAATCATTAATTTGGTTGCGTTTTTTTTAAATCATTGCAAAGAACTAAGCAATTTCATTATAATACCTTAATTAGGTTATCAATCATATTTTTAATATTACTTTCAGTGACATTTTAATTACTTTTACTAAAAAATACTTGAAAACCTATAACCAAACCAACTTCTTTAAACATACTTTTTGTGAATTTAAAAAAGTCACTGATTTTAAATTTCCAGAAATTGCGAACTATAGAAGTAAATCAAAAAGTATTTATTATTATAGTGAAGAAGGTGTTTATAGAAAATCAAATCACTGGGGAAGGGTTGCAAATTGTAGATGGAGATTGATTGACAGTAAAGACTATAAAAATCAAGATATCGTTATTGGTTTTGCAAAATGGAGTGACTTTCACCCGATCAATACTGTAGAAAAACTCTTTTTTATTACGATTGATTATGAAAATAAAACAGCAAAAATTAATTCGAATAAAAATACCTCCACCAAATACTTATATACCTACTTCGAAGCTCAAAAAAGAGTTAAACAGGCAACTCATTTACTTAAGAACAACAAATGGGCTGTATATTTTGATTCAGAGATTGATGAATTACGCTTCAAAATTTTATCTGAATTTATCAATTCAGACAAATCATTACAAGAAATAAAAAACGAACAGAAATAAAACATTTTTTATAAATTTACTATAAGAAAGTGAAGAACAATACAAATTAGCTCAATTGTATTCTTATTTAAAAAAGAGCCTTATGAAAAAAACAATACTATTCATCATACTCATTTTAAGCGGTGTATTTTACGGGTCCGGTCAAGAGAAAGAAACCTATACGCTAACTGTAAATATCTCTGGATTAGAATCTAACAAAGGAACTTTAATCGTAGGTATTTACACAAATGAAAGTGATTTTTTAAAAAATCAATTCAAAAGTGATGTCATTAAAATAAAAAACAATGAAGCTTTTGTTATTTTTAAAAATTTAGCTGCAGGAGAATATGCTGTTTCTTTTATTCATGACGAAAATAATAATAAAAAAATGGATACCAATTTCTTTGGTATTCCAAAAGAGAAATATGGTTGTTCTAACAACGCAAGGGGTTTTATGGGCCCCCCAAAATATATTGACGCAAAGTTTGAATTAACTAAAAATAGAACTGTAGAAATAAGTATTTAGCCGAGTTACGTAAATTATACTGAAATCATAAAAAAGTTGGCTCTAGAATTTTAACTTTTCTGTAAAAAAAACTACTATTTTTTATCCTAAAATTTTATCAATCAAATCTTGTTTTGCTTTTTTATCGTTACCAAACAACCATCGAAGGGTATTATCTTTCCAAATTTGATTGTATTGTGTTTGACTTATAATATTTCTATTTTTCGCTAAATCTAAAATTTTACCAGGGTAAGAAGATTGCTCATCACTTTCCATTTCTCCCAAAGGATACGGATCATCTAAACCCATTAAAACTTGATCAGAACCTTGTTTATCTATCATTAATTTTAAAGAATCTGTATCATGAACCAAGGTATCAAAAAAGATATTTTTGTGGCCTACTGCTTTTCTTGGGTGTGTTTTTCCTTCAAATAAATCTGGTCTTCCATCAAAACCTTGAATTCTTCTACCTAAATTCATTTGTGCCAATTGACCACCGTGGGCAAAACAAGTTCTAATATTTTTAAAACGTTCTTGCATACCATTTAAGGTATAAAAATGATAGGCATCACCACATTGTGCCAACATCCAAATCAAATGAAAACGCCAATTAGTGTTTTCTAATTTTATCATTTTATCTCCATCATACGGATGAATTTCTATTGCTAATTTGTATTTGTCTGCCAGTTCAAAAATACGGTCGTTCTCTTTATCAAAAACGCATCGCCATTGCCCAATAGAGTCCATAAAATGAGTTGGCAAACACAAAACTTTAAGACCCAACTCTTCAACACAGCGTTCCATTTCATAAAGAGCTCCATAAATAAAACCAGGATGCACTACAAAACCACAAGTAAATTTATCTGGATGGTCGCATTGAACTTTTGCGTTAAAATCATTTTGAAAACGCAGGGCTTTTTTCATTTCCTCTAGGCGCAATCCATTACCATACAATTGAGAAAGATTCAAAACTACTGCATGGTCTATCTTATTTTTTTCCATCCATAGTAGCTTCTCATCTAAGAAAAAACTAGAATCTGTAACAGGACGTTTCCAACCTTTTTGCAACATGTGTTTTCGCTCATCATCAACCCAAAAAATCTCTTTATCTTTCATAAATTGAGGAATTTGTTCTGGATATGGCAACAAGTGTGAATGTCCGTTTATGCGTAATTTACGTTTTTCCATCTTATGCTTAATTTAGTTCAGTATTTCTGTTATTTCTGCGAGGTCAAGAATCTATTTATTTCTAATTTAAACTTCTAAAAGTAATTAATCAACAACTTAAAAAGGCTTTTCCATAACAGTTCCACAGATATCACAAGTACATTTTTGTTTGTCTGAATAATAAGTGTCAAAAATTAGTGGCATATCTGTCTCAATGTTATCTAATGTAAATTTTTCTCTGTATAGAGGGTTTCCACAATTTTCACAATACCATTCCAGCGCATCTAACATTCCTTCAGAACGCGGATATTCGATAACTAAACCCACAGTATTTTCTTTCCTCTGAGGTGAATGAGGCACTTTTGCAGGCAGTAAATAAATATCCCCTTCATTAATTGCAACATCAATCATTGTCCCTTTAGCATCTATGATTTTTAAAATCATATCACCTTCTACTTGATAAAAAAACTCAGGAGTTTCATTATAATGATAATCTTTTCTATTATTTGGACCCCCAACTACCATTACAATATATTCGCCATTATCCCAAACTTGTTTGTTACCAACTGGTGGTTTTAGCAAGTGACGATGGGTATCAATCCACTTTTTAAAATTTAAAGGTTGTACTAAATTACTCATATTATTTAGGTTTTTATTAATTTACAAACTTTTTGTTCTACCCCCATCAACAGGGATGTTAATTCCGTTTATATAACTTGTTCTAATACTTGCTAAAAAAAAATAGCATCAGCCACATCTTAAATCCCTGCGACAAAGCTTTGTAAATTTTTATCAATATTCTGTAATACTCCTGTTTGAGTTTCTATCTTTAGAAACTTTTGCATCCATTTCATCGATCATATCAACTCATGCAATGGTATTATCTGCTCTTCTAGAACTTTTTCCTGAAACAAAAATAAAATCTCCAACTACTTTTATATGGGGATATGCATCTCTTGGTGATATCTTACTCATCATAAAAACCCTTCTTAACTTTCCTAATAAGAAGGAACTCAAAATTGGGTAAAATTTAGATTTTTTATGATCACTATTTTTATCTATACCAACTTCTGTATCCTTTCATTTCAGAGGAGCCTAATACACTAACTTGTTTCTAATGTATCTTTTCGCAAAATTGTATTTGTTTCTTGCCTAACTTTATCTAAAATAATTTTCAACTCTGTTTTTGACATGGCTGAATGTGTATTAATAGAATGATCAGCAATGAAATTCAATAGCACCTTATCTTGAGCTCTTCCTCTTTTCATCGCTTCACTATACCTAATTTTTTGGTTAAAAGTAACCAAAGAATACTTAGATGAATATTGCATTGGAAACATTCTCTCTAAATCCATTTCTATTTTTCGTTTTTCTTTAAATAAGGGATTTGCAACATGGTCTTTCATCTCATGAAAATTATCAATTGCCAGATCTGCAATGGCATCCGTATCTTTCTTTCTAACTTTTTCATACTCATTAAAAACAGATTTCCAACTGTCTAAATTTTGGTCTAAAATTTGATCTAAAACCAAAACATCTTCAAAAGAAGCATTCATTCCTTGTCCATAAAACGGAACAATAGCATGCGCAGAGTCGCCTATTAACAATGTTTTATTCTGAAAACTCCAAGGAGAACATTTAATGGTCCCTAAAGGCCCTGTTGGATTGTTTAAAAACTCTTCATTAATATTCGGAATTAAGCTCAACGCATCAGGAAACTCTTTCTCAAAAAAGGTCGTAATTTTTTCTTTGGATGTTAAGTTTTCAAAATTAAATTCACCTTCATCATAACTTAAAAAGAGTGTTACTGTAAAACTTCCATCCATATTTGGCAGAGCGATTAACATAAAATCACCTCGAGGCCAAATATGTAAATGATTTTTACTTATTTGGTGATTTCCATCTTTATTTGCTGGAATTTCTAGCTCTTTATATCCGTGATTTAAAAATTCTTGAGAATAACTAAATAAAAAATTACGTTCAGAAATGTAACTTTTTCTCATGGAAGAACCAGCACCATCTGCACCAAAAATGACAGTGGCATTGATAGAAAACAATTCCTTAGTTTTGAAATCTTTAAGATATGCAATGGTATTTTCTAAATCAATATTTATACAATTTATATTAAAATAAATATTCACATTTTCATGTTGCTCTGCTTCGTCTAGTAAAATTGAATTCAAATCTCCTCTAGAAATTGAGTTTATAAATTCATTTTCACGACCTGAATAATTAGATGAAAAAGTATTTCCATTCGTATCGTGCATTAATCTACCAAACATTGGAATACAGATTTCTCTTACCTTTTCTTCCATTCCACATAAACGCAAAGCTGATAACCCCCTTTCTGAAAGAGATAAATTTATACTTCTCCCAGAGGAAATATCTGCAGTTCTTATATCTGGCCTGCTTTCGTACACCTCAACTTTAAATCCTCTTTGCGCAAGTCTTAAAGCGAGTAATGAGCCGCAAAGTCCTGCTCCAATAATTAGTATTTTATCTTTTTTATTCATTGGGCAACAAATCTTTTAAAACAGAAACCATTTGAAACACATCTTGAAAAGAGTTATACAATGGCACAGGAGCACAACGGATAACATTAGGGTCTCTCCAATCTGTAATAATATTATTTTCAGTTAATTTTTTATGCAAATTTTTGTCTGCATTTTTTACCTGAATAGAAAGTTGGCAGCCTCTTTCTTTTGGATTTGAAGGTGTAATAATCTTAATATTCTTAGAATTAATTTCAGTAATCAAAAACTCAAAATAACCTGTCAATTTTGTAGATTTATCTCTTAAAAAATCCATTCCTATGGTATCAAATAAATCTAAAGAAGCTTTTATTGCTGCCATCGATAATATGGGTGGGTTTGATAATTGCCAGCCCTCTGCTCCTTCCATCACATCAAAAGGTTGACGCATATTGAAGCGTGTTGCTTTATTATGATTCCACCAACCTGCAAAACGAGGTAGCTCTGTATTTTTTGCATGTTTTTCGTGCACAAATATTCCGGCTAAACTTCCAGGTCCTGCATTTAAATATTTATAGGTACACCAGGCTGCAAAATCAATTCCAGAAGCATGTAAGTTTGGTTTAATATTTCCTGCTCCATGTGCTAAATCAATCCCAACAATACAATTTTTTGAATGACCGATTTCTGCAATTTTTTTTAAATCTAAAAACTGACCCGTATAATAATTTACGCCTCCAATTAATAACAAAGCAATTTGATCGCCATTTTCAGCAACAATCGTTTTTAAATCTTCAATTCTTAACAATTGTTCATGTTCTCTTGGCTTCCATTCAATAACATCATCCTCAGAAAAGCCATGAAATTTCAGCTGTGATTCTACCGCATATCTATCTGAAGGAAAAGCATCAGATTCAATAACTATCTTAAATTTTTCTTTGGTTGGTCTATAAAACGACACCATTAGTAAGTGCAAATTGGTTGTCAATGTATTCATCACAACAACCTCATTGGGTTTTGCCCCAACAATTTTAGCCATTTTATCCGTTAATAATTCATGATAATTTAACCATGGATTCTTTCCCTCAAAGTGACCTTCCACGCCAAGATTTGCCCAATCTTCTAATTCTTGATTGATATACTCTTTTGTTGATTTTGGTTGTAATCCTAAAGAATTTCCTGTAAAGTAAAGCCAGTCGTTTCCATTTTTATCTTTTGGAATATGAAATCTATTTCGTAGATGAGAAAGTGAATCTTCGGAATCTTGTTGTTTAGCATATGCTAACGAATTTTGATAGAGCATCTAATAATAACTGATTTGCCTCAAATATAAAACAATCCTCATTATATTTCAATATTTATGAATTAATAAAGCTGTTTAATTTGATGACCATTTTTTGTATTTTTACACAAAACTAATTTTAATGAAATTATTCAAGTTTATTTTTCTAATTGTATTTTTCATCTCTTTTTCTTGTAAAAATGATTTGAAAATATCTAAAGAATTAGAATCAATTTACTCCTCAATAAAAATAGAATTTGCACCTGATAAACGTGTTGAATTATTTAATATTCAATTCAATATGAATCAAAATAAACTGATTCTAGAGGGGGAAACCACAACAAAAAAAGCGTTTTCTACCCTTTTAGATAGTTTAAAAAATAGAAAAATTGAATTCACCAATAAAGTTCGAATTTTACCAGATTCTGCAATTGGAAATCAACAGTTTGCAGTGGCTAGAAATTCTGTAATAAACATACGTTCAAAATCCGAGCACTCTGCTGAATTGGGTACACAAGGTTTGTTAGGAATGTCTTTAAAAATATTGGATAAAAAAGGAGACTTTTACAGAGTTCAAACTCCTGATAAGTATATTTCTTGGGTCGATAAAGGCGGAATTACAAGAATGACTAAAGACCAGATTGATGCCTGGAATCAAGCAGAAAAAGTGATTTTTAATGAAAATTTCGGGTATGTTTATGCTTCTAAAATTGATAAAACCAAGATTGTTTCTGACATTACTTTAGGAGGAGTTTTAAAATACGTTTCTGAAGACAACAACTTTTACGAAGTAAAATATCCTGACAACAGAATTGGTTTTATTAAAAAAAATGAAGGTCTGATTTATAATTATTGGTTAAAAAAACTGGTCTCTAATGAGGATAACATTGAAACTGTAGCCAGAAAAATGGAAGGTTTCCCTTATTTATGGGGAGGTACATCATCAAAAGGAATGGATTGCAGTGGCTTTACTAAAATGGTGTATTTAATGAATGGTTTTGTCATTCCTAGAGATGCTTCTCAACAAATTTACGCGGGTAAAACTGTTGATAAAAATCTAAATTTTGAAGGTTTAAAAAAAGGTGATTTATTGTTCTTCGGAAGAAAAGCAACATCAAAAAAAAGACAACGTGTTACACATGTTGGTATTTGGTTAGGAAATGACAAAATGGAATTTATTCACGCTTCTGGAAATGTACATTTGAATTCTATGGATTCAAATCAATCAAATTACGATGAGTTTAATAAGAACCGATATATAGGTAGTAAACGTTATTTGGGTGTCACAAACGAAAAAATCATTAATTTAAAAAAGAAAAGAAAACTTTAATCTTATTTTATAATCATTGCTGTAAATACAGAAGTCTACAAAAAATTAGTTTGGATTTCTGATCTTGCAAGAATTACATGCAACACAAAAAAGCCTTTCAAAAAAATTGAAAGGCTTTCACTTTTTATAAATTTTAAAACTAATAAAGAACTCTAAACTTTATTGTTCCTTCAACATTTCTTAACTTTTCAATTACTTCTTTGTTGTATTCTTTATCTAAATCTGTTATTACATAACCAACTTTTGGATCTGTAGACAAATACTGACCTGTAATATTTAAATCGTATTTCGCTAAAATCTTGTTGATTTTTGCCATCACGCCTGGTACATTTTTATGAATATGTAAAAAACGATGTGCATTCGTTTGTCTTGGCAAACGAATATTTGGAAAATTAACAGCATCTACCGTATTTCCAGTATTAATGTAAGCCATAATTTTACTAGGAACAAAATCTGCAATACTTCTTTGTGCTTCTTCTGTACTACCTCCAACATGTGGTGTTAAAATTACGTTATCTAACCCTTTTAATTCAGTATAAAAATCACCATTCTTTCTAGGTTCAGACGGGTATACATCAACAGCAGCACCAGCGATTTTACCACTTTTTAAAGCAGTAGCTAATGCAGAAATATCTACCACAAAACCTCTTGCTAAGTTAACCAAATGTGCGCCATCTTTCATTTGAGAAATTTCTTTTTCTCCGAAGAAATTTTTATTAGCAGGATTATCATCGACATGCAAAGTAACAACATCAGAAATGGCTAACAGATCTGTTAAGGTATCCATTTTAGTGGCATTTCCAAGTGCTAACTTGTCTTCAACGTCATAGTAGTAAACATCCATTCCCAAAGCCTCAGCTAGTACAGATAATTGCTTACCAATATTCCCATAACCAACAATTCCTAGTTTTTTACCGCGAACCTCTTTAGATCCCTCTGCTGTTTTATTCCATTGACCACTATGGATTTCTGTGCTTCTCTGAAAAACACTACGCATTAACATAATAATTTCTCCAATTGCCAACTCAACTACAGAACGTGTGTTACTGTATGGAGCATTGAAAACAACAATTCCCTTTTCTTTACAAGATTCTAAATCAATTTGTTTAGTACCGATACAAAAAGCGCTAACAACCATCAATTTTTCTGCTGCAGCAACAACTCTTTCAGTAACATTTGTTTTAGAACGGATTCCTAAAACATGAACATCTTTTATTTTTTCTATCAATTCATCTTCAGACAAACTTTTAGAAACGGTTTCAACAGAAAACCCATCTGAAGATAACTTTGAAAAAGCATCTGGATGAACATTTTCTAATAATAAAATTTTAATTCTATTCTTTGGGTATGAGATATTTCTTGGCAACTTATTTACGTATAAAAATTCATCTAAACTTGGGGCGATATGGTCAGCGTTTTCTGTTGTCTTAACTCTTGAAACATTTTCCGTATACGCAAAAAACTTGTCTGCTATACCTGCTTCACGAGTTACATAATCGCTATACCCATCTCCAATAACTTGTATTTCTCCTTCTAGTTTCATGTCTTTTAAACACTGGATTTTTCCATTGTGCTGAGAAAGTGGGTTATTAACATCAAAGCTAATAATTTTCCCATCTTTTGCAAATTCAAATGTGTTTGCAAACACTCTTTCTGAAGGGATATTGTATTCTTTTACAATAGGATCTATAAATTCTTTAAACCCACAAGATATGACATATATATCTTCTGCAAAGTTTTCAAAAAAATCTTTGTTACTTTCTATAGATTTTGAGACTTGTTTTTTTAAAGCCACTACTAAACCGGATAGATCAGCTTCATTAGCATCTAATAGTTTAATTCTTTTTTCTAGAGATTCTGTAAAAGATATTTCGCCATCGATTCCTAAATTAGTAATATGAATTATTTCTTGAATAATTTCTTCTTTTTTAGGGTTATTTTTAAGCGAAATTTCTGCTAAAACGTCTAGAGCTTCAACACGTGTTAAAGTGCTATCAAAATCAAAAATATAATTTCTTTTTTTAGAAGTCATTCCTTTGAGAATTCAGGTTGAATTTAAGTGAGTAAATCTACAAATTTAGACGGTAAGTAAGAAGCTATTTTTACAGTTTTATGATATCTTTTTTATATCCTATAAATATCAAAATACTTCACAAAAAAAACACATTAAACTCCTAAAAATTATCAAATTCTAAAAGAAGTAACCACCAAACAATTGGCAACAACTCTACCCAAAATGAACTAAAATATTTAGATTGGTAGGTTTTTGCTCTCATTAAGAAAATAATCAATAAAAAAAAGAAAATCATAAATGGTGTTTTTACAATTACTTTAGAGGAGAATGTATATTCTAAAACCAAAGAAAAAATCATTAGCATCAATCCCAACTTCTTTGTTTTTTGAACTCCAATTTTCTTTGGAATTGTTTGTAAAGAAATCGCATCATATTTTACATCTCTAATATCAAAAGGTAATATTAAAACAACAACAACAACAAAACGTTGCACTAGAGATAAAACTGCCTCTAAAGAAATTTCTTTACCCACTTCAATCAACGGAATTAAAACAGTAAAACCTGCCCATACGAATGCCACAACTATAATTTTCAAATAACTGACCGCTCTCAAGTTTTTTTCAAAACCACTTAAAAAGGGAACCGCATATAAAATAGTTAACAATATGAGAGGCATTGTGAAATAATGTGTTTTAAGAGAGATTTGAGAAGCATAAAATAACAATGCTAAAAAACAAAAAAATGAAAAAATCTGAATAATTTTTAAATCTTTCGTTAAACTTCTGTGATGTAATTTTGCTACACCAGCATATTTTATAAAATTATAGCCCGAAATCGTTCCAAAAAAAATAAAATAATATAAATTTTCATTATGGGGAAGCTCAAAATATATTTCTGTAATTCTTAAAAACGCGTATACTGAAAAAGCAACATGAATACTTGCATTTAAATAAAAATCAAAAAGTAATTTAAAGAATCTCATTTTGCAAAAATAAAGGTTATGTTGATAACATTTATATTTGGTTAATAATTAACCTTTTTTATCAGCTTAATTTGAATTTTTGAAACTCACAAAAGGCTTATTTTTGTTGTTTATAAATTTATTAATGTATAGGTGTTGCAGACACCAACTAATTGGATTGGAATACATTCAAACAAAACTGAAAGTTAATGAATATAAATTCGTTTCAAAATAGACATATTGGCCCAAACAAGAAGGAACAAGAAAAAATGTTATCGACCCTAAAAGTCGAGACTTTAGATCAATTAATTTTTGAAACAATCCCAAACGATATTCGTTTAAAAAACGACCTAGATCTAGCTCCTGCAATGAGTGAACATCAGTATTTGGAACATATTAAAGAATTGTCTGAAAAAAATAAAGTTTTTAAAAGCTATATTGGCTTAGGATATCACGAAGCAATTGTACCAAGTGTAATTCAACGTAATATTTTAGAAAACCCGGGTTGGTACACTGCATACACTCCCTATCAAGCAGAAATTGCTCAAGGACGTTTAGAAGCCTTGTTAAATTATCAAACGATGATTTGTGATTTAACAGGAATGGAATTAGCAAATGCTTCTTTATTAGACGAGTCTACCGCTGCTGCAGAGGCAATGACATTGTTATTTGATGTTAGAGAAAGAGTAAAGAAAAAAGCAGGAGCTCATAAGTTTTTTGTTTCAAATGAAATTTTACCTCAAACATTATCCCTTCTTCAAACAAGATCTTCGCCTATTGGAATTGAATTGGTGATTGGAAATCACAAAGACTTTGATTTTTCTGATGATTTTTTTGGAGCTATTTTACAATACCCTGGAAAGTTTGGACAAATTTTTAATTATGAAGAATTTGTTACTAGAGCTAATGAAAATAATATAAAAGTAGCTGTTGCTGCAGATATTTTATCCCTCGTAAAACTAAAATCACCTGGCGAATTTGGGGCTTCCGTTGTTGTGGGAACTAGTCAACGTTTTGGAATCCCTCTGGGTTATGGAGGTCCGCACGCTGCTTTTTTTGCGACTAAAAAAGCATACAAAAGAAGTATTCCTGGACGTATTATTGGGGTTACCAAAGACAGAAATGGAAATCGTGCTTTGCGAATGGCACTCCAAACGAGAGAACAACATATCAAGCGTGAAAAAGCAACTTCTAATATTTGTACCGCTCAGGTATTATTAGCTGTTATGGCAGGAATGTACGCTGTTTACCATGGTAAAGATGGCTTGCAATACATTGCAGATACTATTCATACAAATACCCAAAAATTATCTTCAATTTTAAAAAATTTAGGCTTTAAACAACTCAACTCTTCTTATTTTGATACGATTTTAATTGAAGTAGAAGCAGCTAAATTAAAATCAGTTTCTGAAGCTAAAAATATTAATTTTAATTATGTAGATGACAATCATGTTTCTATTTCTATAAATGAAACTGTTGGAGTTGACGAAATTAAAGCTATTGTAAATTGCTTTGAAGAAGCTTTCAATCTTTCGGTTTTTAAGGCTGGTACATCATCATTCTCAAGCAGTGCAATTCCTGAAGCTCTTCAAAGAAACACTACGTTTTTAGAAAATAATATATTTAACACGTACCAATCTGAAACAAATATGATGCGTTATATCAAAAGATTAGAACGTAAAGATTTGGCTTTAAATCATTCTATGATTTCTTTAGGCTCGTGTACTATGAAATTAAATGCAGCTTCAGAAATGCTTCCTTTAAGCAATCCACAATGGGGTAATATTCACCCTTTTGTACCATTAAATCAAGCTGAGGGATATCATAAAGTTTTAAGAAAGTTAGAACAGCAATTAAATATAGTAACTGGATTTGCTGGCACGTCTTTACAGCCTAATTCTGGTGCTCAAGGTGAGTTTGCGGGTTTAATGACCATAAGAGCCTACCATCAATCAAACGGAGATTCACATAGAAACATTTGTCTGATTCCTGCCTCTGCTCATGGAACAAACCCTGCTTCAGCCGTAATGGCAGGAATGAAGGTGATCGTTACCAAAACTGCAGAGAATGGAAATATAGACGTGAATGATTTACGCGAAAAAGCCGAAATCCATAAAAATAATTTAGCAGCTTTAATGGTTACTTATCCTTCCACTCATGGAGTTTACGAAAAAGAAATTAAAGAAATTACAAAAATTATTCATGATCATGGTGGACAGGTTTATATGGATGGTGCTAATATGAATGCACAGGTTGGCCTCACAAATCCTGCTACTATTGGTGCTGATGTTTGTCACTTAAACTTACACAAAACATTTGCTATTCCTCATGGTGGTGGTGGCCCTGGAGTTGGACCAATTTGCGTTGCTCCTCAATTAGTTCCTTTCTTACCCTCTAATCCGGTAATTGAAACTGGTGGGAAAAATGCCATTACAGCTATTTCTGCAGCACCCTGGGGTTCTGCCTTAGCGTGTTTAATTTCTTACGGATACATTACAATGTTGGGAGCAAAAGGGTTGACAGACTCAACAAAACTTGCCATCCTAAACGCAAATTATATTAAAGAACGTTTGAATGGATATTATAGAACTCTTTATACGGGTGAAATGAATAGGGCTGCTCATGAAATGATCATAGATTGTAGAGATTTTAAACAAAACGGAATTGAAGTTGTAGATATTGCAAAACGACTTATGGATTATGGCTTCCATGCACCAACGGTTTCTTTCCCTGTTGGAGGAACAATGATGATTGAACCAACAGAATCTGAGAGTATAGATGAACTAGATCGCTTTTGTGACGCCATGATTTCTATTCGTGAGGAAATTAAAAATGCGTCTAAAGGAAATGATAACAACCCTTTAAAAAATGCACCTCACACACAAGAAATGCTAACTGCTGATATTTGGGATTTTCCATATACTAGACAACAGGCCGCTTTTCCTTTGGCTTTTATTGCTGATAATAAATTCTGGCCCACTGTTCGAAGAGTTGATGATGCTTTTGGCGATAGGAACTTAATTTGTTCTTGTAACCCCATTGAAGATTATCTATAAGAAGATATTTCCTTCACAAAAACAAGATCGTAAAAAATAATATGATACCTAAATTACATTATATATCTCAGGGAATAAATGCTCAAGAACATTTAAATAATATTCAAGCAGCTTGTACTTCTGGGGTAGAACTGGTTCAGTTACGTTTAAAAAAATTTGACACTAAAACAGTTCTAGAAACAGCCAAAAAAGCCAGAGAAATTACAGATCGATTTCAAACTCGTTTAATCATCAACGATTTTTACAAAATAGCCGCAGAGATAAAGGCAGATGGTGTTCATTTAGAACAATTAAAAATCTGCCCAAAAATTGTAAGAAAAGAATTGGCTTCTTGGCAAATTATAGGAAGCAAAGCTTCTACAATAGAGGAATGTAAAAAACTTATTGAAAAAAAAGTTGATTACATAGAATTGGGACCATTTCGTTTAAATAATTTAAAAAATAATTCAAATACCGCATTAGGTGAAAAAGGATTTTTAACAATACTCTCAGCTTTGAAAAGCAATATTCCAATCATTGCAACCGGAGGAATCACCCAAAATGATATTCTTGATTTGATGATAACAGGTGTTTATGGCATTGGAATTTCTGAGGAAATTACTCGAAATTTCAATAGTATTTCTAAATTTAAAGAAATAATAAGCGGTGAAAAAGCACAAGAACAAACTTGGAAACCAAATGAAAAAAAATAAAAACGATCGTATTTAGTAATAATGATTGTTATAATCAATCATTATCAACTAGTTTCAATTAAAAGTTTTTAACCAATAACTTGATGTTTTAAAATAAATTAATTTATACTAATCAATAAAAAAGACATAATCCAACATCAGAATAGAATTTCATGACCATAATTATTGTAATCTGTTAGCATCTGATTGAATAAGGTAAAAGTGATTCTAGGAAACAAATTTTACTTCACAAAAGTAAGAGTTAAAAAAAGTATATTTATAAAAGAAAAAGCAAAAATAAAGATTGTAAACAAAAAACTCCAACATGAATGTTGGAGTTTTGAATATCTTGAAAATTCTGAAAGAATTACTTCTTAAATTTTGCGTATTTAGTTTTAAATTTATCAATACGTCCTGCAGCATCAATAAGTTTAGATTTACCAGTGTAAAATGGATGAGAAGTTCTAGAAATCTCTAATTTTACTAAAGGATACTCAACACCATCAACTTCTAAAGTTTCTTTAGTGTCTACAGTAGAACGTGTTAAAAACACATCTTCGTTAGACATGTCTTTAAATGCTACCATTCTATAATTTTCTGGATGAATTCCTTTTTTCATTTTATTCTATTTTAATACTTTAATATTATGTTTGTATGAGTATAGTTGGTAAGGCTTACTCTAGTTCTAAGTAGCTATGAACTACTATTTTGAGGATGCAAATTTAACCATATTTTTTAATTTACAAATAAATATGTTGTTTTTATTTGACCTAACGGATACAGTCGTTAGATTTATACTTACTTTTGTTGATGAATAATGGTTTTTTGTCACTTTTTTAAAAAGTAAAAAAACTAAAATTAAATATCTAAAATTACAAAAATGAAGAATCCTTCTTTACTAGCTCCTTATTTGGTATGTTTTCTCCTACTGACCTCTTGTTCTGATGCATACAAGTTTAGCTTAGCACATAAAAAAGAAGTTCCTTTAAACTATAAAATGAATGTTACCTTAAAAGAAAAGAATCGTAAATCTATAGAGAAAGTGCAGTTTTTTGTTAATGGAAAAGAAATTTCTTCTAATGGAGCTTCTGCAACAATACAAACAAATAGTATCGGTGTAGGGAAACATCAAATTTCTGCCCTAGTTTTTTATTCTGAAAAGACTAAAAAAGAAAATAGTTTTTTTGAAGTTTTAGCAAACAAAGCCCCTATTGTATATAATTACAGTATCATTAATGAATTTCCTCATGATAAAAAAGCCTATACACAAGGCTTAGAATATTACAATGGTTTCTTATATGAAACTACAGGAAAAAGAGGAAAATCTACCTTAAGAAAAGTTGATATTGAAACAGGTAAAGTCCTACAGAAAATCGATTTAGATAAAAAATATTTTGGTGAAGGAATGACTATTTTCAACAATAAGATATATTGGTTAACATGGCAAGCAAAAAAAGGGTTCGTATATAATTTAGATACTTTCAAACAGGAAAAAGAGTTTGCATACAACAACAGCATAGAAGGATGGGGAATTACTCACAATGAAACCGCATTAATTAAATCTGATGGTTCTCATAAGATATGGTTTTTAGACCCTTTAACGTTAAAAGAAAGGAAATCAATTCAAGTTTATACAAATAAATATGCTGTAAAAGATTTGAATGAGTTAGAAATGATTAATGGAAAAATATATGCCAACAAATACCTGCAAAATGCGATTGTAATTATAGATCCAAATACTGGAATAGTTGAAGGAATTGCAAATTTAAAATCTTTGAAAAAAGAAATGGAAAAAACACAAAAATTAGTATCTCAAGATGAAGTTTTAAATGGTATTGCTTATGATTCTAAAAATAATAGAATATTTGTTACCGGAAAAAATTGGGGAAAATTATTTGAAATAGAATTGATAAAACAATAATTTGCCTAATGAATAGTTCTATTTTAAACAAATTTAATTTTATGAGATATCTGATTACTTTTCTTATTTGTGTTTTTCTTATTTCCATAAGTTCATGTAGAAAAGATTTTAATACTGTTCCTAGTTTTGGAAATCTAGAATTTTCAAAAGACACCGTTTTTTTAGACACCATCTTCACCAATATTGGCTCTACAACTTATAATTTAAAAGTATACAATAGAAGTAATAATGCTATTACAATCCCTCAAATAAAATTAGAAAACGGAACTTCATCTAGCTACAGATTAAATGTAGATGGAATTCCAGGAAAAGAATTTGAAAATATAGATATTCTTGCTAGAGATAGTATTTATGTATTTGTAGAAACAACGATAAATATAAATAATTCTGTGAGCCCGTTGTATACAGACAAAATATTATTTGATGTTGGAAGTAGTGAGCAAAACGTAGATTTAATCACTTTGGTACAAGACGCTAATTTTATTTTTCCAGGAAAAGATGCGGTAACAATGAAAATTGACAGTCTTTCATTAGACGGACAACCAACTACATTAAAAGGTCGTTTTTTAACAGATGAAGAATTAGTATTCAGTAACTTAAAGCCCACAGTTATTTATGGTTTTGCAGCAGTACCAGCAAATAAAACATTAATTATTGAAGCTGGAGCTAGCGTCCATTTTCACCATAATTCAGGTCTAATTGTAGATGATAAAGCGACTCTAAAAGTAAACGGAACACTTTCTGAAAAGGTTATTTTTGAAGGAGATCGTTTGGAACATTCTTTTGGTGAAATCTCAGGTCAATGGGGAGCTATTTGGATGCGCGCGGGTAGTTTAGATAATGAAATAAATCACGCTACAATAAAAAACGGAATTATTGGTATTTTGGTTGATAGTATTGGTTCTACATCAAGCCCAACTCTAAAACTACAAAATACAGAAATTTACAATCATTCTAGTTATGGAATATTAGGGCGTGAAACAAATATAGAAGCTTCTAATTTAGTAGTTGGCAATGCTGGTCTGGCTTCATTAGCTGCTACTATTGGAGGTACTTATAACTTTACGCATTCAACATTTGCTAATTTTTGGAATGGAGGATTACGTCAACTTCCCGCAGTTATTGTAAACAACTTCTTTGCTTATGAAGATGAAGCTGGGCAAGAAATTATTGAAACTAGAGATTTACACGCTGCAAACTTTACCAACTGTATTTTTGATGGAAATAACAATATAGAATTCATTTTAGATAAAGTTGATGGTGGTGGAATTTTCAATTACAATATCAGTAATTGTATGATTCGATCTAATGATATAAACAATTCTTTTGAGGAAAATACCGAATTAGACTTTACAAACTCATTTTATCAAAATAATATACTCAATGGAAACACCCACTTTAGAAATACTCAAAAAAATGATTTTATAATTGGCGAGGAATCTGATGCAATCAACAAGGCAATATCAAGCCCATTTACTAGTGATATTTTAGGAATCGACAGAACTATGAGTCCAGATATTGGTGCCTATCAACATATTATTTTTGATTGATTGTTTTTTGTAAACAACTCCCTCTTTAGGACCAGAGTTTCCAATTAAATTTTTACTACTCCCATTTGCAGGATCTGTATGACCGCCAGTAGTTTCTGAAGATTTACCTGTATTAAAACCTCTTGGACCCAGAATTTCACCCGACTTTGTGTCAATTAATTTATTACATAAAATGTATACATTTTGAGCAATTTCCTCCTGAAAAAGGAACAAAAAAAAGAAAAAGAAGGTTTTTATTGTTCTTAAATAATTTAGATTTTCCCATTAAATAAGAACTGTTTTATAAGGGATTATTTGAATACATTTTATCTCTAAATCTATGAAAAAATGAGTAAATTGCTTTTTTAAAAATGACAAAATGAAAAATATTGTTATCACGGGAACCAGTAGAGGTATTGGATTTGAATTAGCGAAACAGTTTGCCGAAAAAGGGCATCAAGTTTTGGCTCTTTCAAGAAACACAATTCCTTTAAAAGAATATAATCATAAAAATATTACAGTAATTTCTGTTGATTTATCAGATAATTCAGAGATGTACAAAGTCTGTGATTTTATAAAAAACAACTGGAAAAGGATTGATATATTAATCAATAATGCCGGTAAATTAATAAACAAACCTTTTACGCAATTGTCTTCGGAAGATTTTTTAGAGGTTTATAAAGTAAATGTTTTTGCAGTTGCTGAAATTACAAAATTAATGATTCCATTCTTACAAAAAGGAAGTCATGTTATTACCATTAGCTCTATGGGAGGAATCCAAGGAAGCACTAAATTTCCTGGATTAGCAGCTTATTCTTCTGCGAAAGGAGCCGTAATTACGTTGTCCGAATTATTAGCCGAAGAATACAAAGATCACCAAATAGCTTTTAATGTTTTAGCAATAGGTGCCGTTCAAACAGAAATGTTAAAAGAAGCATTCCCTGATTATAAAGCACCACTTTCTGCCAAAGAAATGGCAAATTATATTTTTGATTTTTCTTTAGCAGGTAACAAATTTTATAATGGTAAAGTATTACAAGTATCGTCATCAACACCCTAGTTTTCTTTGAATACGGACTACCATAAGTACATACCAGAAAAAGCAATTCCTTTTATTCAATTTTTAGTTGATAGTCATCATTTTACATTAAAAATTGTAAATCAAAGACAAACAAAACATGGTGACTTTAGAAAATTACCAAATGGAAGATTTCAAATTACAGTAAATAACAACCTCAATCCCTATCAATTTTTATTAACGTTAGTGCATGAAATTGCACACCATGTTACACACCAAAAATTTGGTATGGTTCAGGCTCATGGAAAAGAATGGAAAACTGTTTTTCAACACTTAATGCTGCCTTTTTTAAGACCAGATATTTACCCTAAAGAAATGCTGCCTTTTTTAGCCAATTATTTAAAAAACCCAAAAGCAAGTACAGATGCTGATGCTAACTTATCCTTAATTTTAAGAGGAAACATGGCAGAAAAAGGAAAAAAATTTATGTTTGAAATTCCTTTGGGCAGTTTTTTTGAGTTTAAAAATACTATCTATAAAAGAGGAAATAAAAAAAGAACAAGGTTTGAATGTTTAAATATGAGCAATCATAAAATATACCTATTCAATCAAAATGTAGAAATAAAATTAGCTACAAACAACAAAAATGAAACATTGTAAATTTTGAAGTGATTAAATTTTGATCCCTAAAAACAACTGAAAAAATTTAAATATTATTCTAAATAGATTTTATCTATTTCTAATTTAAAGTATTCCTTTTTTTTATTTCCTATTAAAAATGCAAGTTCTTCAATAGTTTCTGAAGAGAAATTACCCATATTTAGATTTCTTCCTCTAAATGCAGGATACATATCTGAAAGAGCTATGGTAATAGTTTGCCAAGAGCCATTTGTTTTAAAAGTTGATATAAAAGAATAGTAGTTAGAAACATGGTCCTTTATTCTAAATTGATATTTTTTCCCATCGCCTTTTAGTTTGATAACAATTTTCTGAAAATCTTTTATTTCTATTGAAGAAAAACGATATCGTAATAAAGAAAAACCTCCGTTATTGTCTGTAGAAACATGTCCGTAAAACTCACCATTGCCTTCATTATTAACTTTAAAATCACCCTTAGACCTTCCTCCCATTACAACATCATCAACAACTCTCCATTGTAAAATATTGGCATTAGAATTAAAATCAAAAATCACAAAATTTGAGGTATTCATAAAAAAAAGTATTGAAAGAAATAGGAAAGTTTTACTCATAATTCATAAGAAATTATGTATAAAAATAGCTACTATAACTTTAAGTACTGTTTAAATAATGTTAAAAAAAAACTCCACACGATGTGTGGAGTTTTTTTATTGTGACCGGGCTGGGGCTCGAACCCAGGACCCTCTCCTTAAAAGGGAGATGCTCTACCAA
>JAQWIO010000022.1 GCA_029248845.1 Polaribacter sp.
AACTTAATGCAAACAATCCATAAACATAATTAGCAAATTCTGTCTTTTCAAATAAGTAATTAGACAGCAAAATAAAAACAATTGGTAAAAGTGTATATCCAATCAAAAGGGGAATTCCGAAGTCAATCATTTTCCTGTTTAGTATTTTAAATTGAAGTGGGAAATATTCTTTCATTCGCAATTTTTGTTTAATGATTAGCAACGGTTTTGTATAAGATTATTTGCTTGTTTTAAACACTAAAGTTAGTAAATAAAACCAATATTTAAAGTCTGCGAGAACTTTCGTAAATAGACCAAAACTAGCAATTAATTTTATACGGTGTTACCCAACGTTATTTTCATCTTTCCAATTTTCAATTCTTTTATCTATTTCTTTTTTAGGAAGTCTATTATTTAATTGAAAGAGTTGTTTTATTTTTTCTATTGCAATCGGGAAATCAAGTAAACTTTCATTTACTAGTTCATCAAAAACATAAATTATACCTCTTACTTCAATTCCTTGTTTGCTAACTTGTTTTCTTAATTTTCCATCCCCAGTTAGTAAAGTCCCTGATAATTTCTGACTATAATACCAAACAGAACAATCTTCAAAACTTAAACCACTTGAAGACTCTAATAATCTCGTTATGTTTTGAAAGTCTATAGTTTCCTCTGTTTCAATTATTTTCAAATAACCATTTTTATGTAAAACTGAAACTAGACTTTTTTGTTCTTCATTTAGTTCTTCATAAACGAAATCGGTTGTGTATAAATCAAAAGGTAATTTCGAAAAAACATCCAATAAATCAAGCTTTGCTAAATCAATTAATATATTGGCGTCATTTATAACAATCTTCATTGAGCACAACTTAAATTAAAGCATAATTTTCTTTAACGAACTCTATGTTTTTTCCTAATAAAGAAGAAGCTTTACTAATAGATATATTTTCTTGAGCTAATGCTCTATAAACAAGACGTTCGTAACGATTTGAATTTTCAGGGGTTTCAAATCTTGAATGATTTACTTCTTTTTTAAGACTAGGATTAAAATTTAACTTTATGTAAAATTGTTTTTGACGCTCCTTTGATAATATTTTAGCATCAACTAATCTATACACAATTGCAGGGATACTAATTCCATATTTTTTTTGAGTAGAAATTAATTCAGTCAAAGTAATACCCTTTCTTTTTCCACCAAATTCATTAATAACAATGTTTTTAGGTAATAGAAATTCTGAAGCGAATTTATTACAATAATTTTCCTCTTCATTTATTTCACAATCGGGAAGGTTTAATAATAAATGACCTAATTCGTGTAATAAAGTAAATCTTTTTCTTTCAACAGGGAAATTACCGTTAACAACAATTACAGGATATTTGTCATTTACATAAGTTGCAAGTCCATCAAATTTTTCATCAGTATCGTAAAGTTCAATAACCTTAATTTCTTTATCTTCTAAAAGTTGTATAATGTTATGAATTGGGTCAGTTCCAATATTCCATTCAGTTCTTAGTTTTAATACCGCATTTTCGATATCACTAATATTATTGATACTAATATTCTCTATGATATTTTTGAATGAATAGTCTATAGATAAAGTATCTTCAACCCATAAATAATTTTCAAGATTGATTTTTATTTGTTCTTTTAGAGAGTTCTGTTTTTTCATTGAAAAACTAGATTTTTTTCTAAAATTAACCTCTCCAATATCTACTTTGAATGAATTAAAAAAATAATCAATCTTTAAACCAAATAAGCGAGATAGTTTTAATAATTTTGAGCTTGAAGGCATAGAAAGACCTTTCTCATATTTGCTCACCATTTGTTTAGAAATTTGTAATTCATCTGCAATATCTTGTTGCGATAAACCTTTTAATTTCCGAGCATTTTTTATTCTATAAGCTACTATTTTTTTCATCTTGATTTAATTCAGTTGACAAATTTACATAAATATAATGAAAAGTCAACTATGAATCAAATTTTTAGTGAGTTTTTTTATGTTGGGTAACGTGTTTGTGCATGGTTTTGTTGCGACGTTATTAGACTAAAATAGTAAAAAAACAACCAACATTGGAAGTGTCCGAGGATTTTCCGCAAGGAAAATCAACCAGCAATAAATTATGCACGGTGTTGCCAGTAGTTTTTATATTTCCATTTGTACCATTTCCGCTCTTGCTCCAAATCGAATTGGTAAAATACTTGTTCCAATTCCTTTTGATATGTACATTTTCGGTTCGGATTCTTTATACCAACCTTTTAGATATTTTCCACTTCCTTGAGGTTTAAAAGGAACAATACCTAAAAATGTAATTTGTCCTCCGTGAGTATGACCAGAAAGTACTAAATCAATATTTAAATTCTCTTTCTTTTTTGTAATTATATCCCTGTATTCAGGACAATGTGATAAAACGATATTGGTTTCGGTTTGTTTTAGATTCTCAACTGCTTTTTCGAAATCAGCATTTCCACCAACTAAATCGTCAATTCCTATTATTGAGATTTCACGATTTTTAATTGAAATAGTTCTGTTCTCATTTATTAATAATTCGCAATTATTTTTAGAATAAGTATTTTTAAGTTTTGTCAAATCGACTTTCCCCCAATATTCCCAATTTCCTGTAATTGCATACTTTTTGATAGAATTATCTATTAATTGCAAAAAATCGTTCAATGAATCTATTTTTTCGGTTTTATCAACAGAATCTCCAGTTATAAATATTAAATCAGGTTTAATTGAATTTATTTTTTTCGCAATAGATTTATGAAAATATCTTAATTGGTCAAAATGTAGATCCGAAATTTGAATGATTTTTATTTTGTCTTTTTCCAATTTTGAAATGTCAAAGTAATTCCAGTCAATTACATATTTCTCAAACCAAAGTGAGTCCAAAAGAACTAATCCAATTGAGGCTAAAATTCCTCTTTTTATAAATTTTCTTCTGGTAAAGTTCGTCATTTCTTAAATTACTGGCAACTTGTTTATATGCAGAACATTTATCTGCTTATCCCTCCTTTTTAGCAGGATAAACGGAAGTTTAGTGATTATTATCCCAATAGTGCTTAAATATAAATTTTTAAAATAAATCATCAAATGGATTTTTGATTTTTTTTAAAAATTATTGTGGCTTCAGAAGAGTATTAAAGTTGTTTTTTTCATTTTATAGTTTGATATGCTGCAATCAAAAATTATTTTTTCTGATGGAACAAACAAAAAATTATTCAGTTTTCTCAAAAAAATAATTCATGGGATCATTAAATTAATAAGCCGTTAGCTTCGCAGATCCAAAATAACATGTGTTCTAATAATTAGCAATTATGTAACAGTAACACCTTAAAAATTCACGAATTATCCTTTCTTATACAGCTATTGGCCATTGATCTTGTGTAGAAAATGATTGATTTTTCCATTTTTCAATTTCTTCTTTTGTAAGTATACATTTTTCCAATTCAGCGATCATTCCTTTCTTATCTATATGTTGCCCAATAAATACCAATTCTATTTTTCTGTCGCCAAATAGCGCATCCCAATCTGATTCAATTTGATCTTTGTTTTCGTTAAAAGAAGCATTATTAATTCGTTGAGAAAAAGGCATAGATGCCCACCAAACACCGGCACTATCCGCTTTACAAGAGCCACCAGCAGAACTCCACAACAAT
>JAQWIO010000037.1 GCA_029248845.1 Polaribacter sp.
AATACCGGCCATTGATTTTGCAAATGTTGCAAAATATACATCTATTTCATCTTGAACTCCTTGTTCAAAACCAGTACCTCTACCTCCTTCTCCAAGGGTTCCAAATCCGTGAGCATCGTCTACTAAAATTCTAAAATTATAGTCCTTTTTATAAGCGATAATTTCTTTTAAACGGCCTTGTTCTCCTCGCATTCCAAAAACACCTTCAGAAATCACTAAAATTCCTCCACCTGTTTTTTCTGCCATTCTTTTTGCACGCTTGATGTTTTTTTCGAAACTCTCCATATCGTTATGACGATATACAAAACGTTTTCCTGCATGAAGACGCACCCCATCTATAATACAAGCATGTGTATCTATATCATAAACAATGATATCATTTTTGGAAACCAATGCGTCTATAGCAGACATAATTCCTTGATATCCAAAATTTAATAAATATGCTTTTTCTTTGTCTACAAAAGCAGCACATTCTTTTTCTAGTTGTTCATGTTTGGGTGTATGACCAGACATCATTCTTGCACCCATAGGATATGCCATTCCATGTTCTTTAGCTGCTTCTCCATCAACTTTTAACACCTCTGGATGATTGGCGAGTCCTAAATAATCATTGATACTCCAAGTAACCACTTTTTTCCCATTAAAAGACATTCTATTAGAAATTGGTCCTTCTAACTTCGGAAAAACATAATATCCCTCTGCAATATCTGCCCATTTTCCAAGAGGTCCTTTATCTTCTTTTATTCTTTCAAATAAATCTTTCGTCATGTGTCCTGTTTTTATTTTTTAATCAGGGTACAAAGTAACCCTTTTTTTTGCAGTTTATCAAATTGTAAAGTGCACATTTCTTATTACAAAAAATCGTTTTCTTTCATCCAATCATCGCTATAAATTTTATTCATATAACGAGAACCATGGTCGGAAAAAATTAACACAACAAAACTCTCTTCACTAAACATCTCTTTTAGTGCATATTGTTTTGTAGCTTGCATCACTGCACCACTAGTATATCCAAGAAACATACCTTCTTTTTTTACAATGTTTCTTGCTTCTAAAGCAGCGTTTTTATCTGATACTTTTTCATAAACGTCTATTACATCAAAATCGGTGGCAGTTGGAATTAAGTTTTTACCTAGACCTTCAATTTTATAGGGACTCACCTCATTTAAATCAAGCTCTCCAGTCTCATGGTATTTTTTTAAAACTGAACCAATAGCATCTACTGCTAAAATTTTAATGTTAGGGTTTTGCTCTTTTAAATATTTTCCGGTACCAGAAATAGTACCTCCTGTTCCGCTTGCTACAACTAGATGAGTTATTTTACCCTCTGTCTGTTTCCAAATTTCTGGCCCTGTACTTTTATAATGTGCTTCCGTATTAAGTTCATTAAAGTACTGATTAATATATACGGAATTCTTAGTTTTTTTATGAATTCTTTTGGCAACTTCATAGTACGACCTTGGATCTTCTGGAGGAACATTAGCTGGACAAATATGCACCTCTGCTCCCATCGATTTGAGCAAATCTATTTTGTCTATTGACGATTTATCGCTAACGGCTAAAATACATTTATAACCTCTTACAATACTAATCATAGCTAGACTAAAACCTGTATTACCTGAGGTAGTTTCTACAATCGTAGCTCCTTTTTTGAGGATACCCTTTTTTTCTGCATCCTTAACAATGTGTAAAGCGATTCTATCTTTTGCTGAATGCCCTGGATTAAATGCCTCAAATTTGGCATAATATGAACCTGGAAGACCTTTAGTTACCTTATGTAATTTAATCAGTGGAGTTTCTCCTACTAATTCTAAAATTGAATTGGTAATTCCTTTGTTTCTAATCATTCTATCATAATTCTCAAAGTTGATGCTATGGTATAACAGAAGTTCTAAATTTATCTTTTATTAGATAAAAATCTCTTCTTTACAATCGCAACAAAACTGTTTTTCTTTGAAAGTTTTACAAAAATACATTTTAATCCTCAAATATTGAAACTGTTTTTAAGACTTCATCTTTACAGCTGCTAGTTTGTTTTCTAGCGCCAAAAAGAAAGTGTACATTTTTGCAGTTTCTTTTAAGGCATCAAACCGACCAGATGCACCACCGTGTCCTGCCTCCATATTCGTATCTAATAGTAGCAAATTGGTATCTGTTTTCAATGCTCTTAATTTCGCTACCCATTTGGCAGGTTCCCAATATTGAACCTGCGAATCGTGAAAACCGGTAGTTACCAATATATTTGGATACTCTTTTGCTGTTATTTGATCATAAGGTGAATAGGATTTTATATAATCATAATATTCCTTGTCATTAGGATTTCCCCATTCGTCATATTCACCTGTGGTTAGAGGAATACTATCATCTAACATGGTAGAAATTACATCTACAAAAGGAACTGATGCAATGATTCCGTTGTACAGTTCTGGGTTCATATTTACAATTGTTCCCATTAACAAACCTCCTGCAGACCCTCCCATAGCATACAAATGCTTTGGAGAGGTAAATTCTTGCTCAATTAAATATTGAGAACAATCTACAAAATCGTTAAAGGTATTTTTTTTGTTTAACATTTTACCATCTTCATACCATTCTCTACCCAAATACTGACTTCCTCGAATATGAGCCAATGCATACACAAAACCTCTATCTAACAAACTCAAACGAGTCGTAGAAAAACTATCAGGTATTGTATACCCATAGGAACCATAAGCATATTGTAAAATTGGTGTATTTTTAGTTAGCTCTGTGTCTTTGTGATATACCAATGAAATAGCAATTTGTTTTCCGTCTCTAGCCGGAACCCAAATACGTTTACTCAGGTAATTCTCTTTTTTAAACTTACCCCCTAAAACCTCTTGTTCTTTTTTAATATTTTTTGATTGATTCTTCATATTAAAATCAATCACTGAACTTGGTGTGGTGAAAGAATTGTATGAATATCGAATCACATCAGTATCAAAATCTGGGTTTGAATACACTCCTGCAGAATACGTTTCCTCAGAAAAAGGCAAATAATAGTCTTCCTGACCATCCCATCTTTTTATTCTTATTTTATTTAAACCGTTGGTTCGCTCTTCTAGCACCATATAGTCTTTGAAAATTGAAAAATCTTCAAGCAAGGTACTATCTCTATGTGGAATTACATCTTCCCAATTTTCTTTAGTTGTTTTCGAAATCGGCGTTCTCATTAACTTAAAATTAATGGCATTGTCTTTATTGGTTAACAAATAAAAATGATCCTCAAAATGTGCAACATTATATTCTAAATCTCTTTCTCTTGGCTGTAACATCGAAAATGGAGCCGTTGGAGTGTCTGCATCTAAATACTGAGCTTCTGATGAGACCGAACTATAAGACCCAATAATAAGGTATTGATTCGATTTTGATTTTGTTACATAGGTTCCAAATGTATCATCTTTTTCATGAAAAACAAGCACATCTTCTGAGGCTGGCGTACCTAAAACATGTCTGTAGATTTTAACACTTCGAAGGGTAACAGGATCTTTTTTAGTGTAAAAAATAGTTTTGTTATCATTAGCCCATACAGAACCTCCAGTAGTATTTTCAATAACATCTTTATAAATTTCTCCTGTTTCTAGATTTTTAATTCTTAGAGAATATTGTCTTCTACTTACTGTATCAGTTGCAAAAACCACTAGTTTATTGTCTAAAGAGACATTTAAGCCTCCTAATTGATAATACTCAAAATCTTTTGCCATTTCATTGACATTAAAAAGAACTTCTTCATCAGCCTCTAAATTTTCTTTTTTCCTGCTGTATATAGGGTATTGATTTCCAGTTTCATATCGTGTGATATAAAAATACCCATTCTCTTTATAAGGTACAGAAGAATCATCTTCTTTTATTCTACCTTTCATTTCTTCAAATAGCTCTTCTTGAAAAGGCTTGGTATATTTTGTAACTTCTTTATAATAGGAATTTTCTTCCTCCAGGTAGTTGACTACTTTTTGGGTTTGTGCGTCTTTATCAATTGCATTTTTTTGTGCGTCTGACAGACGCATCCAAAAATAATTATCAACTCTAACATCACCGTGTTTCTCTAAATTTATAGCTATTTTGTCGGCTATTGGAGGGGTTGTATCTGTACTTTTCATGGTCTTATTTTTACAAGCAGTTGCAAATGTAAGGCATAAAACAATCATAAGAATAACTATTTCTCTCATTTTTGAATGATTATAATACCTCGCAAATTAATAAATTTGAATAAAAATAAAGAATAATGTTTGGAGACATGTCAGAAATGATGAATAAGCTTAAAGAAGCGCAACAAAAAGTAGAATTAACAAAAACAAGACTAAATACTGATTTAATTACTGAGACTTCTGCAAATGGTCAACTAAAGATATCGCTAACTGCAAATAGGGAAATTAAGTCAATATCTATCAATAATTCTTTATTGTCAGACGCTGAAGAATTGTAAGATTACTTACTAGTTACCCTTAACAAAGCCATTGAAAAAGCAACAAAAATAAATGAAGTTGAAATGGCTGCTGCTACTAAAAGTGGAATACCCAATATCCCTGGAATGGATGTTTTTAAATAATACCCATTTATTTTCAATATCTAGGTTTCTAAAATCAAAATAATACAATTTCAATTTAGATAAAAGAAGCGCTGATTTAATTAATTTTAAGAGAGGTTTAATGAGAAATTTTAAAATTACATTGTACGCAAAAAACATTTTTAAACCCTTTTTGGAAGACTTCAAATAAGCTTATAATAACCCCATAACAGCAACGATTGCAAATAAAGCATATAGTGATAGTGTTATAATTGTAAACACTCCTATAAATTTATAATGTGACTTTAGCATCTCAAAAGCTTTTGCCAGAGTATCCTCATTTTTTTCAACTAGTGCTTTTTTCATTTTATTAGAAAATTGTAGTAAATAATAGACCGGAAAGAAGTAGATAATAGCAAGCCCTAAATTTGTAATTAACATTGTAAATCCCAAAGAGTTTGGGGTACCAGTCTGCTTCTCCATAGCTATTTCAAAAATTGGTGTTGCAAAAACAGCAAACACCAATAAAAAACCAATTAAAACAAAACCAAGAATAGATAAAAATTTTGCCCACTTTGCGATTTCAGCTAAAAAATTTCTTGATGCATTGGTAATTGTTAATTGCTCTAATTGTTGAATGGGAGTATATGTGGTCATATTTTTTTTATTTTATTCAAAAATAAACAAAAAAAAAAAGCCATGAATTCGCAAATATAAATTTATGATTTCATGGCTTAAATATAATTGTGACTTGAGATTATTGAAACTCAGTAATTGTTTTCTTAATGATTGAAATACATTCCATCAGTTGTGTTTTATTGATTACTAATGGTGGTG
>JAQWIO010000045.1 GCA_029248845.1 Polaribacter sp.
CCAACATCAGAAAACATCAATTTTCAATTTAGTGCAAATGGACATTCTCAAGATTCTTTCTACGGAACAGACGCTTATGATGCAGAACAACTGATAGGATTCGGTCAGTTTACATACAACAAACAAATTAGAAAAAAGCATGATTTATTAATAGGTCTGGCCTATAGATACACCTATTATGATGATAACACATTTGCTACTTTAAATGAAAAAGGCAATGCTAATAAAGCTGCAATAACACACTTACCGGGAATTTTTATGCAAGATGAAATTGCCTTAAATAACCAAAACAACTTGTTATTAGGTGCTAGATTAGACTATAATAGCGTTCATGGTAGTATCTTTTCGCCAAGAGTAAATTATAAATGGAATTCTATTGATAAGTCGAATATAGTGAGAGTAAGTATTGGAAACGGTTTTAGAGTTGCCAATATTTTTACGGAAGACCACGCAGCTTTAACTGGCGCAAGGGAAGTTGAGTTTGATGGTGAGCTAAAACCAGAAACTTCCTGGAATGCAAATATCAACTATATAAAAAAAATAAACGCTAAAAACTCTTTTATTACACTAGATGCAAGTGCTTTTTATACTTATTTTGACAATAGAATTTTACCTGACTACGAAACCGATTCAAATAAAATTATATATGCAAATTTAGAAGGATTCTCTATTTCTAAAGGACTGTCTTTAAATACAGACATAAACTTTAGAAATGGATTGTCTATAAATTTTGGCGCGACATTAATGGATGTCTCTATCACAGAAAACAAGATTAAAACAAGACAGTTATTAACGGAAAGCTTCAGCGGGATATGGTCTATTTCTTATAAAACCAATACTAATTTTACCATTGACTATACAGGAAATATCTATGGCCCAATGCGGTTACCTTTGCAAGGAGAGAATGATCCTAGAGCAGAGTTTTCTCCATGGTTTAGTATTCAAAATATTCAGTTAACAAAAAAAATTGGCCATAGTTGGGAAGTATATGGCGGAATAAAAAACCTCTTAAATTATACCCCTCCTGCAAATAGTATTAATAGCTCAGACAATCCTTTTGATGAAGGAATTGACACAGATAAAAATCCAGAACTAGCTTTTGACCCAAGTTATGTATACGCTTCCAACCAAGGAATTAGAACTTTTTTAGGTTTGCGGTATACTCTTTTTTAATTTTTATAGTTTTAACTAGAAGGGAATGCTTCTTATTTAAATTTTAATCTATTGAGATGCAGTTTGTCTTGAAAGTAAACAAATACAAAATCTTCAATCAAAAAAAGCTAGCATAACGTTAAAATCATAGAGATTGTAACAGTATTATGTGAAAATTAATTTATTAATTCCAAATACGTTTTCTGCTCGGAGTTAACTTTTTTTGAAATGAAAATCGATAAACAATTCCTCCACTAGCATAGACATGCGGTTTTTGATATATTTTTGCAACTTCTGGGATATATTTATACATTAGTTGACTGTTAAGACCCCAGAAATCAGTGATCCAAAGAGTTCCACCTGCACCAAAATTTAAAGTTGGAAGCGTCTTTTTAGCATCAATAATACTTCCCCCTAGTAGGGCATAAATAGAAATTATATTTTCTGAAGTACCAAAATCATATCTTATTTCTCCATCAAGAGTGGTGTATTTTTTGTTCTGATTAGGAGATATTGAAAGGGCTCCTGAAAAAGTTATATTTTTAAACATGTATCTAGAAATAGAAATTCTAGGAAATTGTTCAGTGTATCTATAGCCCATGTTACGATCATATTCTCCAGGATATCGCATCACTCCAGAGCCTATATTTATTACCCATTTATTATTTATATCTTGACTCTGAATGGTTGTTGTAAATAAAATTGATAATGAAAATAAATAAACAAGTTTTATCAAATTTTTTTTCAAATTAAAATTTTTTTAAATATAAAAATATTTTTCAAATAGAACAAAACGATTCTATGTGATTATTTTGATACAAAAATAAGTTGCTGATTAAAAGTTAAATTATGAAATGAATTCTTTTTTTGCTAGGTTTAGTTGGAATATTCTAAACAAAAAATAGGAATAATCTAACTTATCTCCTATCCCATAATCTACGAACATAAATTCTTGGTCGAAAACGATACACTAATCCTACTGTAAGCTGAATGTGATTTACCATACTCCTAAATTCTTCTGGTGAAGACTTATAGGTCATTTGTGTATTGAAACCCCAACGATGAGTGTCCCAAAAAGTGACTCCAATTGTAGTATTAAAAGTAGCTGTTGGGTTTGAATTTGGACGACTACTTGGAGCGTTTATAAAACTTGATCCAATTGCTAAATATGGAACTATTTTATTGTTAGATAAATTAAAATCATACCTCAAGTTGCCATCTAAAGAGTTATAACTAAAACTATTGCTAAACAAACCATCTATATCGCCTATTCCACTTAACGTAAATCCGCCGTCTAGAATAAATCCATAAAATAAATATATAGAAATATTAATTTTAGGGGCCTGAACATTTAAGGGCCTTCCGAGTGAATTATCTTTAAAAGTGAGGATAGAGCCACTTATTCCAGCAACCCACCTGTGATCATAATCTTGAGGTTTGGCAGGTAAAGAACAACATAGTATTACTGCCGTAAGGAGTATTTTTATCATTTTTATTAGGGGAGGGGGAAATCTTTTAACCAAACTAAAATAAGAAATTTTAATTATATAATGTGTATTAATTTAAAGTTTTAACAATTAATTTCTCCCCAAGCTATTATCTTTGCAAAAATTCGTACCACATTGGGCAAACAAGAAATGGTTAATCAGTATCAAAAATCTGCAAAAATTGAGGAAGTTTTAGCTCAAATACAACTAGATAAAAACCATTTTCAAATTTCGAACTTGGTCGGCTCTTCATTGTCTTTTGTTATTTCAGAAACTTTTAAAAAAGCGGACAAGCCCTTTCTTCTTATTTTTAATGACAAAGAAGAAGCCGCCTATTATTTAAATGATTTAGAACAATTGATAGGGGACAAAAATGTGCTTTTTTATCCAGGCTCCTATAGAAGACCTTATCAAATAGAAGAAACAGATAATGCCAATATTTTATTGCGTTCTGAAGTTTTAAATAGAATAAATTCTCGTAAAAACCCAGCAGTAATAGTTACCTACCCTACTGCATTGTTTGAAAAAGTAATTACAAAAAAAGAGCTTGATAAAAATACTTTAAGAGTTCGCGTTGGTGAAAGCTTATCTCTAAACTTTGTAAACGAAGTCTTATTTGAATACAAATTTAAACGGGCTGATTTTGTTACAGAACCAGGAGATTTTTCGGTAAGAGGAGGAATCATTGATGTATTCTCTTTTTCAAATGATGAACCCTACAGAATTGAATTTTTTGGGGATGAAATTGATAGTATTAGAACTTTTGATGTAGAAACACAACTTTCTAAAGAGAAACTAAAAAAAGTTTCTATAATGCCAAATGTAGAAAATAAAAGCTTACAAGAAAGTAGAGAAAGTTTTCTAAAATATATTTCATCAAAAACTATAATTTTTTCAAAAAATAGTGACTTAATTTTTGGGAAACTAGATAAATTCTTTGCAAAATCAGAAGAAGCATTTGCCGATTTATCAAAAGAAATCAAGCATGCGAAACCAGCTGAATTATTTTGTAATGGAAACTTCATTAAAAATCAATTTACTCAATTTATAGTGGTTCATTTTGGAACTAAAAATAGAGTATTAGACTCTAACATAGCTGCCAAAATAAATTTCAATACTATTCCTCAACCTTCTTTTAACAAACAATTCAATCTACTAATTGATAATTTAGATGAATATCATCAGGCAAAATTTACTAATTATATTTTTTGTGCAAATGAACAACAAGCAAAACGTTTTCATGATATTTTTGATGATGCAACTCAAGAGGTGCATTATGAAACTATTGTTTTCCCTTTGTATCAGGGATTCGTAGACCTAGATAACAAATTAGTTTGCTATACAGATCATCAAATTTTTGAACGCTATCATAAATTTCGATTAAAAAATGGGTACGCAAAAAAAC
>JAQWIO010000118.1 GCA_029248845.1 Polaribacter sp.
AAAACAGGTAACACCTATTTTTATGTGTATAATGAAGGCTACTTGTCTCTTGAAAATGAAGTTTTCTTATTAATTAAAAAGGATTTATAATCAGGTTTGACATTTTATGTGTGATTTGTTGCGCCTGCTTGTCGAAAACACGGGTTTTTGAAAGTACATAAATAGCCAGCGATAAAGTTTATGCGGTGTTGTGCCCAATTATTTTAAACGATATGTTGTTTTATTTTTTTCTCCTCTTTTTTCAAATAAACCTAATTCAACTCCTTTCCTCAAATCTCTACTTGCTGTTGCTGAAGAAATGTCTTTAAAAATATCCATATAATCTTTTCTGTTAAATTCTATTTGATTTAATGACACATAATATTCTAATCTATCTTTTTCATTCATTGTTCGATTATTGAAATCCAATAATTCACTTATTGAAATTTCAATAACCTTTAGCATATATTCAATAAACTTTGTTGATGTTCCAGATTTATCACTTTCAGCTAAGGCTTTGTAATATTTTTCTTGGTCATTACTAATTAAATTTTCAAATGGTAAAAATTCAAATATTGGATGTTTTTCTATTAATATTAAAGTTTGCCATAATCTTCCCATTCTTCCGTTTCCATCTATAAATGGATGTATAAATTCCATTTCGTAATGAAAAACACAACTTTTTATTAATGCAATTTCGTCTGATTTTTGCAAGTATTGAAAAAGGTCTTTCATTAAGTAAGGAACGTTGTCAAGAGGTGGTGCTAAATGCTCAACTTTTGAAACTTTTATAATACCGACACTTTGATTTCTATATTTTCCAGCATTTTTAATTAGACCCTTCATTAAATCTTTATGAGCTTTTAAAAAAGAATTTTTATTAGAAGGATTGTATCCCTCTAAATTTTCATAAATTTTAATAGCGTTTAAAACTTCAAGAATATCTTTTTTTGGACCAATAACTTTTTTGTTTTCAAGAAGTGTTGTTATTTGTTTTTCAGTAAGTGTATTTCCTTCTATTTTTAAAGAAGAATGAATCGTTTTTATCCTATTCTGTTTTCTCAATTTAGGTGAGGGTCTATCTAATAAATTAGCATTTACTTCTCCTCTTTTTTCTGAAATAGAAGATGTAATTTCGTAAGGAGGTTTCATTTAAGGTACTATCATTTAACTTGAATTTATAATGAAAAGGACTTTTTTAAATGGGCATAACGTGTTTATATGTGGCTTGTTGCACCTGCCTGGCGAAAAGCAGGTAGTTTAATCAACAATTCTAGTAAATACATCACAGATAGTAAGTCCGGGAGATTGCCTGCGGTAGACAGGGGCTCTCTTAAATTGGCTAAAACCATGTATAAGTTCTTTTCGATGCTGCGATGTTTATTTATAAGAATATTCTGAAAACTATGGCAGATCAATTACCGATAAAGTCATCGTTTTTAAAAACACGTTTATATCTGTAAGCTCATAAAACAAAAACAATATAAAATCGTTTCAAAAAATAATTGTTTTCATATTTATTAAAATATCTCCTTATATTTGCCGTATGAATACTTTCTTTTTATTTATAAGTGGTCCCGAGGTTATCGTTATTATGTTAATCGTAGTAATGGTTTTTGGTACAGATAAAATTCCTGAAATTGCCAGAGGTTTAGGTAAAGGAATGCGTCAAGTAAAAGACGCCACAAACGATCTGAAAAGAGAAATTAAAGATAGTACTGAAAAAAACAAAATTGACACAGACATTGCTAAAGACTTAAAGAAAGAAGTTGCCGCTGTAAAGGATAATATTGAAGATATTACTGGTCCAATCAAAAGAAGTATGTAGATTACTTTTTTACTCTACTTAGTGTTAAGCCATCTCTAATTGGTAATAAAACCGATTCTATCCTGTGGTCTCCATTCAAAAGTTTATTGTATTCTAAAAGAATTTTTGTGTCGTTATCTTTAGAATCTAAAGTTTCTACAACTTTTCCGCTCCACAAAACATTATCTGATAAAATAATACCTCCAGGGTTCATTTTATCTATCACTAAGTGAAAATAATTAATATAATTAGATTTGTCGGCATCAATAAACACCATATCAAACTTCTCATGGATGTTTGGAATAATCTGTAATGCATTGCCCGTAAATTGTTTTATCTGATTTCTGTATCCTGATTTTTCAAAGTATTTATTTTGAAGTGTTTGTAGTTCTTCATTTTTATCTATGGTGAAAATTTTTCCTTTCTTTTCGAGACCTTCTGCTAAACACAAGGCAGAATAGCCTGTATAAGTTCCTATTTCTAGAATGTTTTTAGGGCTTACTAATTTAGAAACCATAGACAACACCCTTCCCTGAAAAGGTCCGCTTAGCATTCTAGGGTTTAACACTTTTTGCCAAGTTTCTCTACCTAATTCTTTAAGAATTTGAGGCTCTTGCTGCGAGTGTTTAATTATATAATTATCAATTTTTTCTGGTAAAAAATGCATGCTAAAAATTTCTTAAAAATAAAAAGTTATGGGAGTCTATAAAACACTTACATAAAGTACGCATTGTTATCTATTTATGTTTAATACAACTCGTTGTTATGTCTTATTAGATATATAAACAAATGTAATGAAAAGTACCATAAAAAATTATGGAATACCCTATAAAGGTTTGTTTTGATAAACAGATCGGTTTCTTAGCATTAATTATGGATAAAAAAACAAGTAAATATTTACTTTTTTTATGACTTACCGTTGCTGAAATATTTACTTGTTCTATATCTGATGATATTTCTTACATTTACATCATTATAAAAACAGAAAAGTATGTCTGCATCAAATAAAGAATACATTCGGGTAACCGTTAAATCTTTGATAGAAATGAAAGCAAATAGAGAAAAAATCTCTATGTTAACCGCTTATGATTATACGATGGCAAAAATTTTAGATAGTGCTGGAATCGACGTTCTTTTAGTTGGAGATTCAGCATCGAATGTTATGGCTGGTCATGAAACAACGCTTCCTATTACACTAGATCAAATGATCTACCACGCTAGCTCTGTTGTAAGAGCAATAGACAGGTGTTTGGTTGTTGTAGATTTACCTTTTGGAAGCTATCAATCTGACCCTAAGGAAGCGCTCCGCTCTGCGATAAGAATTATGAAAGAAAGCGGTGCTCATTCTATTAAATTAGAAGGCGGAAAAGAAATTAAAGAATCTATAAAGCGTATTTTAAATGCCGGTATTCCTGTAATGGGACACTTGGGATTAACACCCCAATCTATCTATAAATTTGGAACTTATACGGTAAGAGCAAAAGAAGAAGAAGAGGCTGAAAAACTAATAGAAGATGCCTTAATGTTAGAAAGAATTGGCTGTTTTTCATTGGTGCTAGAAAAAGTACCTGCAAAATTAGCAAAAAAAGTTGCGGAGGCACTAACGATTCCTGTAATTGGTATTGGAGCTGGAAACGGTGTTGACGGACAAGTTCTTGTTACCCATGATATGATTGGAATGACACATGAATTTAATCCTCGTTTTTTACGAAGATACTTGGACTTGTATAAAGATATGACCGGAGCTTTCGAAACCTATATTGATGACGTAAAGAGTGGTGATTTTCCAAGTGAAAAAGAACAATATTAACTTAATAAATGATCGATTATTTTGACTATTCTTCACATAGATTCGAACCACCCTCTGTTAATAAACGAACTTAATAATTTAGGGTTTATAAATGAAGAAGATTATACCTCCTCTAAATCTGAAATTGAAAAAAAAATTCACTTATATGAGGGATGCATTATTAGGAGCCGATTTTCAATTGATAAAGAATTTTTAGATAAAGCCACAAAATTAAAATTTATTGGACGGGTTGGTGCTGGTCTAGAAAATATTGATTGTAAATTGGCTGCTGCTAAAAAAATCGAACTAATTGCTGCTCCAGAAGGAAATAGAAATGCAGTTGGTGAGCATACTTTAGGAATGTTGTTGTCGCTTTTTAATAAACTAAACAAAGTTGATAAAGAAGTTCGACAAGGAATTTGGTTACGTGAAGAAAATCGCGGCGTAGAGCTTGATGGAAAAACTATTGGCATCATTGGATATGGCAACATGGGGAAAGCTTTTGCAAAAAAAATTAGTGGTTTTGATGTTACCGTTTTGTGTTATGATATAAAACCTTCTGTTGGCGACGAAAACTGTAAACAAGTTTCTCTAGAAGAACTACAAAAAAAAACAGACGTTTTGAGTATACATACGCCAGAAACAGCACTTACTAAAAACATGATCAATTATAATTTTATCAAGAATTTTAAAAAGAATTTTTGGTTCATTAACACTGCTCGTGGAAAATCTGTAGTAACGAAAGACTTGGTTGCAGGATTGAAATCTGGTAAAATTTTAGGAGCAGGTCTAGATGTATTAGAATATGAAAAATCATCGTTTGAAAACCTTTTTTCTAGTGATAAAATGCCTGAAGCTTTTCAGTATTTAATTGATTCAGATAAGGTAATATTGTCACCACATGTGGCCGGTTGGACAATAGAAAGTAAACAAAAATTAGCACAAACAATTGTCGCTAAAATTAAAGTAAAATTTAACTCACTATAATAAGGTAAAATAGATGTAAATCAGATAGTTATACTATTTTGACAGTCTCTATAACGATTATTTAACACCTCTTTTTTTAAGAATGTTGAGCAAAAGGAACAAAAAGAAGTAAGAACACTAAAATACTTTTACAATGGTTTAAAAAAAGGTGTTAAATTAGCAAACAAGTCGAAGCTTCGATTCGATTTCCTGGTAAAAATAAAAAAAGTAGTAATCAAATATTATAAAATGAAAATCCTATCCAATCATCCAACAGAAATATTAATATTATTATTTTTAATTGTTACGTTTGTACAATCAGGTATAGATAAAATAATAGATTGGAAAGGAAATACGGAATTTATAAAACATCATTTTAGAAATTCCCCTTTTAAAAATAGTGTTCCTTTGCTGTTAGGGATTATTTTAATTCTTGAAATTATTGCTGGTATTTTAATGATTATTGGTGTGTTTCAGGTGTACACATCAGGTGAAAAAGAAATCGCTCTTATGGGTGTAGCGCTCTCTGGAATTACTTTAATATTCTTGCTTATTGGTCAACGTTTGGCAAAAGATTATGCGGGCGCCATGTCTTTAGCTGTCTATTTCATCATTAGTCTTTTAGGTGTTTTCTTGCTAAATAATTAAAATTGATAGAAAATTGCTTTTTAAATAGATATTTCTTATAGGTAAATCGTCTCATAAAACTGTTTTAAGCGATCTATTAGTAACATCAACACATTTATGTGTGTTGGTTAAAAAAGTAGTTTTAAGGGTTTTTAAAATCAGTTTTAATCCTTTTTAATCACATAAATTAGAGAAGAATACTCAGAAGTAGACCTTCCTTTTAAATTTGAAACAAATCCTCTGTAAAAAGCATTAATTATATTCATTTTGCCTGTTTTATATTTTTCACTTAAAAGAGAAACATAATAAGAGTCAAATTTCATTGGTATTATTTTTTCAACACTCATTTTTTCGAAAGAAAAAATCTTTTGAATCGATTGTTGAGAAAAATGCCATAGATGTCTTGGAACATCGTATGCAGCCCAAAATTCTTTATAATATTTTGCGTCATAGCTTTTATAATTTGGGACCGCAATAAGCAACCTTCCGTTATCAGAAATTAATTGTTTTAGTTTAAAAATATAGGATGATAAATTTTCTACATGTTCTAAAACATGCCAAAGAGTAATTACATCGTATTGCTTATCCCCTAATTGATCTAATTCTTTTTGTAATAAAACGCCTTTTGTCTTCGAAATTTTGCGAGCATCTGAATTAGGCTCAACACCTGAAATATTCCAATTATTAGCGACACATATTTTTAAAAAATCTCCTGTCCCTGCTCCAACATCTAGAATTGTTTTTGTTGTTGTATTAAATGAATTAATCAAAGCAAGCTTTCTTCTTAAAGTACTTCTTTTAACAAACTGATACACTATATCTATAAGTGATTTTCTACTGTCTGTATGTGAAATATAATCTTCACTTTTATAATATTCTTTAAGGTTTTCTGGAACAGGAGAGGTCACCAACATCTCATAAGCTGGATTAAACATAACCTCATAGGACTCTCCAGACACGATAAAATCCTTACACTCTAAATAGGATTCAAGTTTTTTTTGAAAGTCACTTTTATGACCCATATCATTTTTTTTTAGTATTAGGTTCCACGAGGAACATTTGAGTATTTTTAATAAATCTATCTCCCCATGTAAACCAATAAAACAGAAATATCACTTGGTGAAACCCCGCTTATTCTACTAGCTTGAGAAATAGAAGTTGGTTGAATTTTACTTAATTTTTCTCTAGCTTCATAGGATAGAGATTTTACTTTTTGATAATTAAATCTAGATGGAATTACAACGTTTTCTAGTTTATTAAGCTTGTCTGCGTTGTTTTTTTCTTTTTCTATATAGCCCGAATATTTCAGGTGAATTACAGCCTGTTCAATAACCTCTTTTTCAATAGAATTTTCGGTAATAAAAATTGATAATTTTTGAATATTTCTAAAGTCCGAAAACTCTAATTGTGGTCTTGCGGCAATTTTATAAAGCTTCATTGATTGGTGTATTAAAGCCAAGTTTTTTTCTTTTAAAATAGGATTAATCTCCTCTTGCTTTACACTGGTTTCTTGTAAAAACTTAATCAATGAGTTCGTTTTTTCTTGCTTTTCGAGAACTCTATCTAATCTTTCTTTAGAGGCTAAACCTAATTTATATCCTATAGGAGTTAATCTTAAGTCAGCATTGTCTTGTCTTAATAAGGTTCGATACTCAGCTCTTGAGGTAAACATTCTGTAAGGCTCCTCAGTACCTTTAGTGATTAAGTCGTCAATTAGAACCCCAATATATGCTTCATTCCTCTTTAAGATAAAAGGGTCTTTATTTTGGGTTTTTAAAGCTGCATTTACCCCAGCCATAAGGCCTTGTGCCGCTGCCTCTTCATAACCAGTTGTGCCGTTAATTTGACCTGCAAAAAATAAATTTTTTATCAACTTTGTTTCTAGAGAATGCGTCAATTGTGTCGGAGGAAAGTAATCATACTCTATTGCGTAACCATACCTCAGAAACTTAACGTTTTCAAAACCTTCAATTAAACGAATTGCTTTGTCCTGAATATCTTCTGGAAGTGAGGTAGAAAAACCATTTACGTACATTTCCACTGTTGTCCACCCCTCTGGTTCTACAAAAATTTGATGCCTCTCTTTTGTTGCAAAACGGTCTATTTTATCTTCTATTGAGGGACAATATCTTGGCCCAGTAGATTGTATTCTTCCATTAAACATTGGTGACCTATCGAAACCTTCTCGAAGAAGCGCATGAACCTCTAGGTTGGTGTGCGTTAAATAACAAGAGCGCTGTTTTTGCAACGTCTTTGTTGAAGGTAAATAAGAGAATTTTTCTGTGAGATCATCCCCTGGCTGCTCTATCATTTTTGAATAATCTAAAGATCTTCCATCAACTCTTGGTGGAGTTCCGGTTTTCATTCTACCAGACTCAAAACCTTTAGAAACTAAGTCTTCTGTAATTCCGGTAGAAGACCTTTCTCCTGCTCTTCCTCCTCCAAAACTTTTATCACCTATATGTATCAAACCATTTAGAAAGGTTCCTGCAGTAATAATAACTGTTTTGGCTTTTATTTCTAGACCTAAAGATGTTTTCACACCTATAATTGTGTCTCCTTTAAACAACAAGCCATTCACTGAATCTTGATAAAAATCTAACAATTCGGTTTGCTCTAAAACTGTTCTCCAACACTCTGCAAATTGCATTCTATCTGATTGTGCCCTTGGACTCCACATTGCGGGACCTTTAGATTTATTCAACATTTTAAATTGAATTGCAGTTTTATCGGTAACTATTCCACTGTAACCACCCAAAGCATCTATCTCTCTTATGATTTGACCTTTTGCAATGCCCCCCATAGCAGGATTACAACTCATTTGTGCAATATTCTGTAAATTCATTGTAATTAAGAGAGTGTGAGCCCCCATATTAGCTGCTGCAGCTGCTGCCTCACTACCCGCGTGACCACCACCTACTACTAGAACATCATATGTTGTTGAAAATAAACTCATTTTTTATAGTTCCACGTGAAACATTTATTTATTTAACTGATTATCAGTTGTTTATATATATTTAAAGCAGTGTTTTCTTCTTTTCTCATCCTTTTTATATCAGCACTAGATTTGTCTTTAAAACCCATATAGTGTAAGATACCATGTATCATTACGCGATGCAATTCATCAGTAAAGGACACTTTATATTCCTTTGCGTTCTCAGCAACTCTCTCTACAGAAATAAAAAGATCTCCTCCTATTAATTTACCAAGTGTTGAATCAAAACTTATAATATCAGTTAATGTATCGTGTTGCAAAAATTCTAAATTCAACTTATGAAGATACGTATCATCACAGAAAATATAGTTGATTTCGCCAATTGTATACCCATGGGACAAAACAACCGTATTGATCCAATCTTCTATAAATTTCTCATCTAATAGTTCAAATGGGGTTTCATAATTAAACGCAATCATCTTTAATCTTTATTAGTATCAGAGAAGTAAGCTCTTACTTTCTTTTTATAATTTTGCAGCAAAGGTAATGATTGTCTATTTAATATTTCTATTTGATTATTAAACTGCTTATTAAAATTGATTTCTTTTATAGTGTTGTTCTTATATTCTCGCGAATTAGAACTTGATTGTCGTTTTTTATCCATTCCTTGTTTTAATGCGGCATTTTCTAATTTTAGAAGTTGGTAATTTAAATTTTGCATTTTCTGAAATGTTCCTGAATGATAGCCTTTTTCTAAAATTTCAATTTCTAGTTCTTCCATAGTTTTTAGAGCTTTTCTTGCGTCTAAGTTGTTATTAGGGCTTCCATTAGAGAGGTTTTTTAGTTGATTTTGCAATTCTTGCCTCAGGATACTTTGTTGTTTGTAAATTTCATATAGTTGGCCGTCTAGATCATCTATTGTACCTTCATCAGAATTTCCTTTTTCTGACTTATTTTCTCCGGGTTGATTCGCTTTTCCTTTGGACTTTCCCTGAGACTTTCCCTGAGACTTTCCTTGAGCGTCGCCTTTTTTTTCTTCCCCTCCTTCTTGTCCATTCTGTGTTGCTTTCGACATCTTTTTAGTTAATTCGCCCTGCTTTTTAATCAAATCTGGCAGACTAAAACCACTTCCCTTTCCTTTTTTTCCCTTTCCTATTTTCAAAGACATGGAATTTTTCATATTGTTTAGTATATTACTGAGATAATCTGCTAGATTATTAACAGCAGTCATAACATAGCGTTGATTTGAGACTCCGTTTGAGAATCTATTCTCAGCAAAATTTTCTAAAGATTGATCTAAATTATAAAATGTTGTAGATATATCTTCTTTAATTTTCGCAGAAATTTTAGGCACACGCATGGATAAAACATACAAACTATCATCTATGTGTTCGAAGTAGGTTTTTAATTGATTTTGCCTCTTTAAATCTTTCCCAAAATCTGGATGAGATGTAGAAATAACATCAAATATATTCATCAATTCCTCCTGCTTAAAAGAAAATATTACAAGATTGTCTAGAATTTTGCGAAGGTCGTCCATGTTTTCTTCAATTGAATCTCCTTGCATTTCCAACATCTTTGTTTGCATTTTAATGCTCATTTCTTTCATTTTCTTTGCAACCCTATTTTGGTGTTTCTTTTTTTCTAAAAGGGTCTCTTTAGAAAACATCTCTTCCGTTTTATTGAGTTCAAAATTAACTTCTTCTTTTTCGTCTTCTACATCTGGAAGAACCATAGGGTTTTTTAATTTCTGATTATCCTTATAAAGCTCTTTAAATTCTTCTTTGATCGCGTTAAATTTTTTCTTTATTTCTTTTTGTTCTCTCAGAGAACTTTCTTTTTTGTTAGCTAGTTCTTTCTGGTTTTTTGATAAATCATCGATTTTTTGAGCAATTTGCATTGTTTTCTGCTCTACATAAAAACGCTTTGTTAATTCTAAAATCCGTCCTAGACTTCTGTCTTGTTGCTTATTTTGTTGCGCAAATTCTTTGGATTTTTGAAGTAAATCTTCTTTATTGAGCTTTTCGGCAAGTTTCTGAATTTCGTCTAAAAGTTTTTGTTGTTTTTGAGTTTTTTTTAGTTCTTCTATTCGTTTTTTTAGTTCTTCTTTTTTATTCTGAAGACGCTCACCGTCTGCTTGATTTTCATCTAAGTTTTTAATCAATCTCTCTGTTTGACGCTGCATCATTTTATTATACTTGTTCTGGCGATCTGCAAGTTTTTGAAACTTAATTTTATCATTCCAGCTAGGCTTCTTTTTTAACTGAAGGTTATGTTGAACTCTTCTAATGTTTTTTTGATTGTTTTGATGATTTATAAGTGCGTTTTCAATAGAATTAATCGTGTTTCTTTGTTCCTGAAACAACTGCTGACGAAGCTCTAGAGATGTTTGGTTTCTTAGACTAAAGATCTCACTTTTTGATTTTTTACTTCCATTTACTGCATCATTGTCAGAAACTTCAAAGAAAAACTCATAGTTTTTTCCTTTATCGAGGGTCAATCCGTCTGGAAATTGATAAAAAAATGATTGAAGAGTATTTGTTGTAAATGATAAGTCTAACTTTTTTTGTAAGCGTGGGGGTTTTTCTTCATAATAAACAACTTGAAACTGTTTTATTCCATAATCATCTGAAATTTGACCAGCAAACTGACCAGGCTCAAGAGCTCTAAGAGAATCATTTGTTTGAACTGTAATTTTTGGGTATTCATCCTTAACAACATCCACATTAAACTGTAAACTTTCATAATCTTTTAAATATGTATTAGAGGAAGAAATTTTATAATTAATACCTTTTTTTATTTTTTTTGAGTACTTAAAATAATTTTCAGATACCCGAATAAAAGAATCTCTTTTATCTTGTTCTATAAAAGAAATTGAATCTGCTTGATTTGCATATACATTCCATAAAATATGGGTTCCTTCTGGAACGGTAATATTACCGGAACTAGTATGTTTTTCATTTTTTTTACGAATATATTTAGGGTATACTAAATCCAAAGAGATGGTATTGATTGTTGGTGTGTGTAAGAGGTCTATCGTGTAGTTTTTAGATTGAACTCCATTAGACTCTATGAAAAAAGTAGTAGGTTTTTGAACATCGTAAAAAGTAAATGAAAATGTTCCATTTTTATTATTTTGTAAATAATATTGTTGTGATTCATAATGTATTTTAGCCTCACTAGGAGAAATTTTTCCCTTTGTTTTAACGAATATAGACAATGATTTTCCTTGAACAACATTTAAAGAAGCAGTATCTAAATAAAATGTAAATGGTGCTGGTGGTATATAGGTTGTTCTATAATTTACAAAACGTTCAACGCTTTTTTTAAATTCTCCTTCAGCGCCTAAAAACAGTGTTAAGCCCCAAATCAAAAGTGGGAAAACAGCATATTTTAAATATTTTATATTTTTCTTATAATCTACCGCTTTTCGAAATAAGACTGGTTGTAGTTCTATAGATTTCTGATGTATGCTTGCAATCAATAAATCGGATTGATTATTGGTCTGTTTTAATTGTAAAACATTTAATAACTTATCTTGAACTTCTGGAAAAAATGCTCCTATTATTCTTGAGGATTGAACATCGGTAAGCCCTTTTTTTAGGCCAATAATTTTAAAAATAGGAATCCCTATAAAACGTATTAAAAAAATAAGTTCTATTGTTAAAAATAACCAAAACAAAAAAGTTTTTACTGATGGTTTTAACCATAAAAAATACTCTAAATAAAGAGTGAAAAAAAAGTATATTAACCCCAAAGAATGAAATAAAACAACTCCTTTTATTAACTCACTCGTATAATATTTACGAGTAAATTGATGTAATTTTTTTTCAATATTTTTATAGCTTTCCATAATTAATACTTAAAAATACCATTTTTACAATAATACACAATCAAATAATTGCTAAAACAGTTTTGAAAACAAGTAACCAACTTTTGGAAAACTTTTAAAAGGGATAAAAAAATGAAGCAACTATCTAAATTTATCTTTCTTTTTCATAAAGTCCTTAGAAGCAGAAAAAGAATTTTTTTATACACCGTTCTATTTCTCTAAAAGACCGAACTACAATCCCCTTTTTGGGAAATCTTATTTTTCAATCGAAGGAAAAATATCAGACATTACATTTTAATTATATCGTGAATATAGACTTACAAATAAAACAGTATTATTAGTGTATATTCCATATAAATTAATCTCAAATAATAACCTTATCTGACCATACTTAATTCAACCTTGCTCGGATATTCCAATGAAAAAAGAGCTCTAGGAAATATAAAAATAAGGAATAAATACTGGATTAGGAAGCGCTCTCTTTGGAAATAATATGCCTAAAAAAAAGCCTTTGGTTTTAAAGTCTACTCTAAATTTTAAACAAATTATTGATTATTTACTTACTTCAAAGCCTTTTATTAAAGACTTTTTTTTATGCATATAGAAAAGTATCTTTACAGCTTTAAAATCAATTAAAATGAAATCTAATGTTCGTGTTCGTTTTGCACCAAGCCCTACAGGGCCTCTTCATATTGGTGGTGTAAGAACCGCTTTATATAATTATTTATTTGCCAAAAAACACAACGGTACATTCGTCTTAAGAATAGAAGACACAGACCAAACCCGTTATGTTGCTAATGCTGAAAAGTATATTATAGACTCGTTAGAATGGTGTAATATTTCTTTTGACGAGGGTCCTAATAAAAATGAAAGGTTTGGCCCTTATAGACAGTCTGAACGAAAAGAATTGTATAAAAAATATGCCGATACATTGATACATTCAGGATGGGCATATTATGCTTTTGATACTTCTGAAGAACTAGAAGCGCATAGAAAAGGTCATGAAAAAGAAGGGAAAACATTTATCTATAATTGGCATAATAGAAAAAAAGGGCGTTTGGTAAATTCTTTAGTTTTGTCTGAAGGTGAAGTAAAAAGAAAAATAAATGCTGGAGAAAATTACGTAATACGCTTTAAAACTCCACAGGATAATATCTTACAAATGGAAGATGAAATTCGTGGAAATATTACCATAGACACCAATACTTTAGATGATAAGATTTTATTTAAAAGTGATGGAATGCCAACCTATCATTTAGCAAATATTGTTGATGATCATTTAATGGAAATTAGTCACGTTATTCGAGGTGAAGAATGGTTACCATCAATGCCTTTACATGTCTTGTTATACCGAGCTTTTGGATGGGATTCTCCTAAGTTTGCTCATTTACCATTGATTTTAAAACCGATTGGAAAAGGAAAATTAAGTAAAAGAGACGGAGATAAATTAGGGTTTCCTGTGTTTCCTCTAGCCTACACGAATGAAATTACTAAAGAGGTTTCTAGCGGGTACAAAGAGGATGGTTATTTTGCGGAGAGTTTTATAAATATGTTGGCTTTTTTAGGGTGGAATCCTGGAACAGAACAAGAGATTTTCTCTTTAGAAGAATTAATAACGTCATTTGATTTAAAACGTGTTAGTAAATCTGGAGCAAAATTTAATCCTGATAAGACAAATTGGTTTCAACAACAATACATGCAAACCAAAAATAACACAGCATTAACAGAAGTATATCAAACAATTCTTAAAGAAAAAGGTATTTATAGAGATGTAGTTTTCATTAAAAAAATAATTTCCTCTATTAAAGAAAGAGCCATTTTTATAAGTGATTTTTGGGGGCTATCTTCTTTCTTTTTTGAAGCACCTCAAAAATATGATGAGAAGGCCTCTAAGAAAAACTGGAAGATAGGAACAACTGAGTTAATGAATGAATTGATCGAAGTAATTAGTAATATTCAATTTTTTTCATCAGAAAATACAGAGAAAATAATTAAAGAATGGATTACCACAAAAGAAGTTGGTTTTGGAAAAGTTATGCAGCCTTTAAGATTGGCTTTGGTTGGAGCACTTCAGGGACCCCATTTATTTGATATCATAGAAATCATTGGAAAAGAGGAAACAATTAAAAGGATAAAAAACGCAATCGAAGTTTTATAACTATGAAAAAAATACTTTTCTTTTTTATTTTAGTAAGTGCTTTTTCCGCAGAGGCTCAATACATGAATGGCCGAGGAAACGGTCAAAGACAGCAGCGTCAAAGGCAAATGACTCAGACTCCTCAAAAAGCAGCAGAACCAAATTTTAAAGTAGAAGAATATATAGGACTTGTATTTTATGACCTAAAAAAAACATTGAAAAAAACGGGGGTAAAAAAATCTACGAGAGAAGGTAAAGAGTTTTCTAAACTTTTAATCTCCTACAATAAATCTATTAGAGATATGGCTAGGATTAATAGCTTTTTGATTAAGAGCACGAAAATAATGATTGAAAATTTTCAAAAGAAATCAATGAAAAGTGGTGATTTTTCAGGGCAACCTAAAGTGCTAAAAAAAATGAATGAAAACCTAAAGCCTATTTCTAGTTTTCTTAAAGATGAAGATTTAAAGTTAAGTATAAAATTAAAAGCCTTACTTTCAATAAAACAATATAAAAACTGGGTGAAATATAATAAAAAACTCAAAAAAATAATTCCAGAACAATAAACTTTTGATTTATAAAAAAAAGGATTTTAACTTTTTGTTTAAAAAACAAATACTTAAATCTCTTATATTTACAAGTATAAATTAATAATTTCTAAAAAATTTACTATGATATCTATGTTTCCCTTTGTTATTGGTTTTTTATTTTTGGTTGTTTTTACCGCTTTCTTTACTGTTAAACAACAAACCGCTGCTGTAATTGAACGATTTGGAAAGTTTAGTGCTATTCGGCAGTCTGGACTGCGTTTTAAAATTCCCTTAATTGATAGAATTGCCGGAAAGTTAAGTTTAAAAATACAACAACTTGATGTGATTATTGAAACAAAAACATTGGATGATGTTTTTGTAAAATTAAAAGTTTCTGTTCAATATAAAGTTATTTACGAGAAAGTTTACGATGCTTTTTATAAATTAGACTACCCACACGATCAAATAACATCTTATGTTTTTGATGTGGTAAGAGCGGAAGTTCCAAAAATGAGATTAGACGATGTTTTTGTAAAAAAAGATGATATTGCAATTGCTGTAAAATCTGAATTAAATGAAGCAATGATGACTTATGGATATGATATTATTAAAACATTGGTAACAGATATAGATCCTGATGCACAAGTTAAAGAAGCGATGAATAGAATAAATGCATCAGAAAGAGAAAAAGTTGCCGCTCAATACGAAGGAGATGCTCAACGTATATTAATTGTAGAACGCGCGAAAGCAGAAGCTGAAAGTAAACGTTTACAAGGACAAGGTATTGCAGATCAAAGACGTGAAATAGCTCGCGGATTAGAAGAGTCTGTAGAAGTTCTAAATAAAGTGGGTATCAATTCGCAAGAGGCATCGGCTTTAATTGTAGTAACGCAACATTATGACACCCTGCAATCTATTGGTCAGGAGACGAACAGCAACTTAATTTTATTACCAAATTCCCCTCAAGCTGGAAGCACAATGTTAAATGATATGGTTGCTAGCTTTACTGCAAGTAATCAAATTGGTGAAGCTATGAAAAAGACAAAAAACAAGAAATTAGACGCATAAAACAAGAAATTATATTTTTATGAAACAAAAAACTCAACCTATATAAGTAGGTTGAGTTTTTTTTATATTTAAAGCTATATTATAACTATTTCTTTTCTTCTATTTTTTCTTCTTGCTCCTCTTTAGCAGCATTTTTGAACTCTTTAATTCCGCTTCCCAAACCTTTCATTAATTCTGGTATTTTTTTTCCGCCAAAAAAGAGTAAAACAACTGCAATAATTATAGCGATTTGCATTCCTCCTATCATTCCAAAATATATAGATAAAGTATTCATCATTTTTAATTTTTATTAATTACAAATATACAAAAAAGGTTAATACTCTATATTACTAATTCCTTTTTTGAATAATCCCGCCAATTACTTTTTTTTCTTTTACAATTTCTGGGTTTCCTTTGTAAAATATAGATCCGCCAAAATTTACTCTTGCGCTTAAAGTTTGGCCTGCAAAAATTTCTGCTTTTGCCCCTGTTCCAGCAAACACATCAGAATTTCCTGCTATTTTCATAGCAAAGCCATTATATACTCCATATAAATCTATACTTACTTCTTGATTCTTTGCAGTCCCTGAAAGTTTTATGATTCCGCCAGAAGAAATTCTAACTTTAAGATATGACACTTGTGATGTTAAATTAATAAATGCTCTTTCTTGAGAATTTACTTCTAATTTCAATTGGTTAAAATCTTTTCCTGTAATTGTTGATCCTTCATTTGCATCTATAATATCAATATTATTATTATAATATAATTTTATTAAAACTTTACCATCTGCTAAATTATTATCTGGTTTTAGAGAAAAAGGAAGTGATAATTTTAAAGTATTATTAACACTCTTAATTTTAACCATTTCTGACTTTTCTCCTGAAATTTCAATTTTTTGCTCTTTTGATTTTATTAATTCTACATCTATTCCATTATAAACTTTTAAAATAGAATAATCTCCTATATTTTTTATTATTGTGGTTTGTGTAAAAGCTGTGTAACTTAGTATTATAGCACAAAAAAAAGCTGTTCTTTTCATTTTCATTTTATTTTTAATTTTATAAGTATATTATTATAAAGTTTTTATTGTTGTTTTATTGTTTAAAAAATTATTTTTCTATTAAAGTAAAATCTAAATGTTTTCGCTCTAAATCTGTATGTTTCACTTTCACTTTCACATCATCTCCTAATTGATAAAGGTGTTTTGTAGATTGCCCAACAATCGCATATTGTTTTTCATCAAAAATATAATAATCACTTTTTATATCTCTAATTCTAACCATTCCTTCACATTTATTCGTTTTAATTTCAACATAAACTCCCCATTCTGTTACCCCTGTAATTACTCCCTCAAATTCTTCATTTTTGTGGTCTTGCATATATTTTACTTGCATATATTTAATAGATGCTCTCTCTGCTTTAGATGCAAGTTCTTCTCTATTAGAAGAATGTTTACACTTTTCTTCGTAAGAATTCGATTTTGGAGTATATCCTCCATCTAAATAATGTTGTAATAATCGATGTGTCATAACATCAGGATAACGTCTTATAGGAGATGTAAAATGGCTATAATAGTCAAAAGCTAAACCATAGTGACCAATATTTTGTGTGGTATAAACTGCTTTTGACATTGTTCTAATAGTTAATGTTTCAATCATGTTTGATTCTGCTTTACCTTGAACATCACTTAATAACTGATTTAAAGAGTCTGAAGTAGTCTTTTTTGTTTCTGTATTTATTTTATATCCAAATTTACGAACCATATTTTGTAAAGAAGCTAGTTTTTCTACATCAGGTTCATCATGAACTCTATATATAAAAGTTTTGTTCGTTGTTTTTCCTTTAGAAAAACCAATAAACTCAGCAACTTGCCGATTTGCTAATAACATAAATTCTTCAATTAATTTATTAGCATCTTTAGATTGTTTAAAAAATACACCAACAGGATTTGCTTCTTTATCTAAATTAAATTTAACCTCTACTCTATCAAAAGAAATAGCCCCTTCTTTCATTCTTTTTTTACGAAGGATTTTAGCTAATTCATCTAATTTTAAAGTAGCTTCTACAATCTTTGGAATCACTTCATATTCTTTATCAATAATAGAAATTTTAGATGGCATTGTGTAAGCCTGAATATGATCTGATAATTTACAGTTTTCTATAATAGATTGTGCTTCTTCATAAGCGAAACGTTGATCAGAAAAAGTGACTGTCCTACCAAACCATTTATTTACAATTTCTGCTTTTTTATTTATTTCAAACACAGCAGAAAAAGTTAATTTCTCCTCATTTGGTCGCAAAGAACAAACTCCATTACTTAACATTTCTGGGAGCATTGGTACAACTCTATCAACGAGATAAACAGATGTTGCTCTTTTGTAAGCTTCTTCATCTAAAATAGTTTTTGGCTCTAAATAATGAGAAACGTCTGCAATATGAATTCCTATTTCATAGTTACCATTTTCTAAATTTTTAAATGATAACGCATCATCAAAATCTTTTGCATCTTTAGGATCTATTGTAAAAGTTAAATCATTACGCATATCTCTTCGTTTAGAAATCTCTTCTTTTGTAATTTCTAAAGACAAATTTTCTGCTGCTTTTTCTACTTCATTCTCAAATTCAAAAGGTAAATTATATTCTAACAAAATAGAATGCATCTCTGTATTATGATCTCCTGGTTTTCCAAGAATTGTTGTAATTTTTCCAAATGGATTTTTAGAATTCTTTGGCCAATCAGAAATGGTTGCTTCTACTTTATCTCCGTCTTCCGCTCCATTTATTTTATTTTCAGAAATAAAAATATCTGCATACATTTTGTGATTGTCAGGAATTACAAAACCAAAATTCTTCTCTTTATTTTTCTGTAAAATTCCAACAAATTTTGTTTTAGCTCTGTTTATAATTTCTACAACATCACCTTCTAACTTTTTACTATTTCTTTTTTTATAAACGTAAGCTTTTACTGTATCTTGATATAAACCTTTACCAAGATTTATATTTGGTATAAATATATCATCTTCGTAATCCTCTGTAATAAAATAACCATTACCGTTAGAAGTAATATCTAATGTACCTAAAGAATATTTTCTATCTGTATTTAATTGAAATTTACCTCTTCCTACTTCTTTAATTTGTTTTGAAATGGCTAATTCTGCTAATTTTTTAATTATTTGTGATTTTCCATCTGTGTCTGATATCTTTATTTTTGCAGCAATTTGTTTATAGTTAAAAGAGGTATCAGGATTCTCTTTCAGAATTTTAAATATATTTCTTGTTAAATCTTTTACTATATTTCCTTTTTTTTTAAATATTTTTTTTTTCTTTCTTGTCATTTGTCGTAACTTCTTGTTAGATGATACCAAATTACAATTATTTACTGTGATTGAGTCTTTTTAAAATTATCAATCTATATTATTGTATTTTGGCTATTTTAAATTATTTTACAATGTCTGATTCTTGGTTTATAATTGCAAATCCTATAGCTGGTAATCATAATTTTTCTAAACAATGGAAAAAAATAAAACAATTATTTAATAATAAGAACATACACTTTTCTTTTGCTTTTTCAAACTATTCTAAACATGAAATTGAATTGGTACAAAATGCTATTCAAAAAGGTTTTAGAAATATCATATCGATTGGTGGTGATGGAACACTTCACCATGTAGTTAATGGAATAATGTTACAAAGGTATGTAAAAACATCTGATATAACTATTGGTGTAATCCCTTTAGGAACAGGAAATGATTGGATTAAAACATATAAAATACCTAATAATATTGAAAAAGCTATAGATATCATATGTGAAAAAAAAATAATTCTTCAGGATATTGGAGTTATAGAAACAAAAAATAAAACAAAAACTTTCTTTAACAATGTTGCGGGT
>JAQWIO010000120.1 GCA_029248845.1 Polaribacter sp.
TACAACGACACCTACAAATAATAAAACCACCTACTTATCTATGATTGAGTCTATGGATTATGAAATTAATAGACTTTTAGAAAGTATGGATGATGAAACACTTGAAAATACAGTCATTATTTTTATTGGTGACAATGGTACACCAGGTCAAGCAAATAATTATTGGCCAAATGGTCATGCGAAATCTTCAATATATGAAGGTGGAATACGAGTGCCATTAATCATTTCAGGTAAATCTGTAGAAAGAGTAAATGAAGTAGAAACGAGTTTAGTTCAAGCCACCGATCTACACGCAACAATTCTTGAATTGGCAGGAGTTCAATTATTGGGAGGAACAGAAAACAGTTTAAGTTTAAAACCTTCGCTGTCATTTGAAAATCAAATTCCAAAAAAAATAAATTATACAGATTATGAAAATGGAAATATAGAATTTTGGGCCACTAGAAATGATACCTATAAATTAATTGAAGATCAAAATGGTAATCAAGAGTTTTACAATATTGTTTTAGATATTAAAGAAGAAACTAATTTGATAGGCAACTTAACCTCTGAAGAAGAAACTATAAAAACGATGTTACAGCAAGAAGCTCAGACTATTAGAAATGATTGGTCTTGTAATGATGGAATTAAAAACGGAACTGAAACAACAATTGATGATTGTAATAATACTTGTGGCACTGTTGATGTTTTAACTTATGATAATATAGATTGTAGTTACACGCCATCAAACCCGAGTGTTTATTACGAATTTATAGAACAAGATGATAGAGTAGTATATTCCAATAATTACCCTAGTCATACTTTTAATTATGTTGCAGACAGAATACCTGAACCTTATTATAGAGTTTATAAATTTGATTTAAAACCGAAGTTATCTGGACAAGTAACCAGTTTAACAAGAACAAACGGAAGACCTGTTAACTTTTTTGGTATTGCTTTAAACGGAGTATATATGATGCCTGCACCAGCAACACCCTTTATTTTTGAAAATATAAATACTGGAGAATATAATTGGGATTGGGTTTTTGAACCTACTACAAATATTGGTGATGGAAGAGATTTTGTTGGTTTGGATTGTGCCTCTGCACATGTAAATCCTAACTCAGGTTATCATTATCACGGAAATATGTATGAATATGTAGAAGAATTAGAGCAAGGTATTTCTACACTTAATTCGCCACCAGCAGCAGTGTTACAAGTGGGTTGGGCTGCAGATGGTTTTCCTATAGTATATCGTTTTGGACCCGATAAAGAGGGTAATATAAAAGAAATGTATCCTAGTTTTCAGTTGAAAAGTGGTTTACGCCCTGGAGACGGAATTAGTGCTCCCTGTGGTTCTTATTCTGGAAAATATACCAATGATTTTGGGTACGTTGCAGGAAAAGGAGATTTAGATGAGTGCAATGGAATTGAAGCTCCGATTACCTTAAATACCGCACAAGGTCAAGAAACTTTTGATTATTACTATGTGGTAACGCAAGATTTCCCTCAAATCTCTAGATGTATGAAAGGGACCTTTAACGAAAGTTTTATTAGTAGTGCCTCTGCATTAAATGATGTTGATACAGATGGAGATGGTTTTGTAAAAGCTTTTGATTGTGATGATACGAATGCAAATATCAATCCTTTTGCTATAGACAATCCATCAACTAGTTTTGATGAAAGTTGCGGAACTACTTTAAGTACAAAAGATTTAGATTTAAAAGATTTAGGGTATTATGTAACTTCCAACCCAAATAATGGAAATTTTTCCATAATTTCTACCAATATAGAAAAATACCAAGTGAGATTATTTTCGATTACAGGACAATTTATTCAAGAAAAATCAGGAATTGGAGTTTTAGAAATAAATAACATAACATCTTCTGGAATTTATTTATTGAGTATTTTAAAAGATGGACATGTTATAGGAAATACTAAAATTGTAGTAAAATGAAAATATTAATACTAACTTTATTTACATTGTTTAATATTAATAGTTCAACTATTTTACACGAATCTATTTCTGCTAGTTTTAATGTTATAAAAAGGGGGCATTTACTAATGCTTGAAATTGATTTTGATGAAGAAAATTTTATAAAATTTGGAGAATCTAAAAGTTTACAAGTTTCTAAAGAGGATTTCAGTAAATACTTAAATAAAACAACGAGTTGGGAGATTGATGGTGAAAAATTAATACCACAAATAGTAGATATAAAATCTGGAGAACATTATACAAAAGTAATTTGTTTTTTATCTGAATATAAAGAAAACATAAAATCAGTTACAATTAAAAACGAATTTTTAGTGAATGTGAAATCTCATTCTAATATTGTTAAATTAGATATTAATAATACATTTAAAGATTTTAGATTACATAAAGATAGAAGAAAAATAAAGGTGAACTATAACTAAGATAGTTGACTTTTATTTTCTTTCTCAAACAAAACAACTGTTTCTATATGTGCAGTATGTGGAAATTGATCTACCAAACTAATTTTTTTAAGTACATAACCTGCTTCTTTCAATAGTACAGTATCTCTTGCTTGTGTTGCAGGATTACACGAAACATAGACCATTCTATCGGCCTTTAAATTAATTATCTTTTGCAAGGTTTTTGGAGCAATTCCTGCCCTTGCCGGATCTAAAATAATTGTTTTTATAGTATGTTTATATTCAGGATGTATTGTTAAAAATTTTCCAACATCAGCAGCGTAAAATTCCACTCCTTCTATATGATTTCTTTTTGCATTCTTTTTAGCATCTTCAATAGCAGAAGCAACAATATCTACACCCACTATTTTCGCGTTTTCGCTTTTAGAGGCTAAAATTTGTCCGATAGTTCCTGTTCCACAGAATAGATCCATCACAACTGTATTGTCTACTTTAGATTTGTCTTCTAAAACATATTCCACTACTTTGTTGTAGAGTTTCTCTGCACATTTAGGATTTGTTTGAAAAAAGCTTTTCATACTAATTTCGAAATTTAAACCCAATAATTCCTCTACAATTTTATCTTTTCCGTAAATTAATTCTATACGACCAGAAGTGGCGATAGTTCTATCTCCAGTTTCATCATTAATTGTGTGTAATAAACCTGCTAGACGATCTCCGAAAATACCTTTTAAAAAGTGGGTAAATTTATGCAAATCAAACTTATCCAAATCAGGTGAAGTGGTTACTAAATTAAATAATAATTCATTCGTTTTAAAAGATTTACGAACAACAAAATATCTAAAAAAACCTTCTTTTTTTGGGCCGTGCCAGGGTGCTAAACCAGTATCTATACAATAGTGCCTGATACTTTTTAGATGGTCTTCCATTTGTTTGTCAAACAAACCAGAATCTTTTTCTAAATTATCTCCCATCCACCAAACTCCACGTCTTTTAAAACCTAGTGTAAATTCGTCTTTATCTCTTTTGGTTATTCTATCGTAACCGATAGCAGAAAAACCATATTCCATTTTATTTCTATAATGAAATACATTAGGTGATGTAATAAATGTATCAAAAAGGTCTTTTATGTTTTCGACTTTACCAATTCGCTCGAACAAAGACAAGGTACTTTCTTTTTTATATTGATGTTGTAATTCTATTGGTAACTGTATGTAGGGTGCTCCAGGTATATCTTGAAACGGTACTTCAATTTCATCTTTAGACAGTTCTAAAACATCAATTAATTTCGCTTCCGCATAATTTTTACTCGATTTTTGAATCTGAGCTTTTACCAATTGGCCAGGTAGGGTATTCGAAACAAAAACAACAAAACTACCTTCTTCAGACTTTATCCTTGCAATTCCTTTTCCTCCAAAAGCGTAATCTTCAATTTTTAATTCTAAAACTTGATTTTTTTTTACAAATTTATTTCGTTCTCTACGTGGCATTTTTTATGATTTAATGGAATGCAAAATTAAGGAAATTAAATGCATTGTCTGTTACATAAGAATTAATTTCATTTCCAGATATTTCATTACTTTTGTATAACTTCAGGGATGATTTCTTTCCCACGCTGAATTTTCAACGCTCGCTGAAAGGATAAAGGTAGAACAGGAATGGTTATTTAGTTATAAATATTTAAAACGAAAAAATGACTGTTTTAGACAAATTAACTTCAAAAGAAGCAATCGAATTAGAAAACAAACATGGGGCTCACAATTATCATCCTTTACCAGTGGTTATCAGTAGGGGTGAAGGGGTATATGTTTGGGATGCAGAAGATAAAAAGTATTATG
>JAQWIO010000127.1 GCA_029248845.1 Polaribacter sp.
AAGCCTGACCCATGGGTAACGCCCAAAAATTATGCGTTGATAATCTTTTCTTGATGATTGATAGATTCTTGGTGAATTGCCTTAAACATTTTTAAAACGAAGTCTTCACTCAAGCCTTTGCTTTCACCTTCTAAAATCATGTTTCCAAGAATCTCGTTCCAACGTTTAGATTGTAAAACAGCAACGTTTTTATCTTTCTTTAAAGCACCAATTTGGTCGGCAACTTTCATACGTTTTCCTAAAGTCTCTAATAATTGTGCATCTTCAACGTTAATTTGCGCTCTTAAATTGTCTAAAGATTTTGTATAATCTGCTTCTGTATTAGTTTCTTTTCTGATTTTTAAATCTTCCATAATTTGCTTCAACTTTGTTGGTGTAACTTGTTGTGCAGCGTCAGACCAAGCATTGGCTGGATCGAAATGAGTTTCAATCATCAAACCATCAAAATTTAAATCTAATGCAGTTTGAGAAACATCTTGAATCATTTCTCTGTTTCCTGTAATATGCGAAGGATCGTTGATTAATGGTAAATCTGGAAATTTATTTTGGAATTCAATAGCCAATTGCCATTCTGGTGTATTTCTATAATTTGTTTTTTCATAGGTAGAAAAACCTCTATGAATTGCTCCTAAATTTTTAATCCCAGCCGTATATAATCTTTCAATACCTCCTAGCCAAAGAGCTAAATCTGGATTTACTGGATTTTTAACCAATACAATTTTGTCTGTTCCTGCCAAAGCATCTGCAATTTCTTGCATAATAAAAGGTGAAACTGTAGAACGTGCCCCAATCCATAATAAATCTACATCATTTTCAATGGCTAATTTTACATGGGCCGCGTTGGCAACTTCTGTACAGGTTTTCATGCCTGTTTCTTCTTTTACCTTCTTTAACCACCTTAAACCAATTTCTCCAACACCTTCAAACATCCCTGGTCTTGTTCTTGGTTTCCAAATTCCTGCTCTGAAATAGTTTACATCAGAATCTTTTAATTCGTGTGCAATTTTTAAAACCTGTTCTTCGGTTTCTGCACTACAAGGCCCTGCTATTACTAGTGGATGCGGTAAATTCATATCATCCAACCATGTTCTTAATTCTTTTGTATTCTTCATTTTTCTAGTTGTTTTGGCATTTAGTTTATGCCGTTTAAAATTTGTTTTATATAATTTGTATTCTCCATTTCATTAAAAATTTCAGAGAAATTATCTTGTTGCATCAACTCTTTAAAGTGTTGTAAATTATTGATGTATTCTTCTAATGTTTCTACCACATTCTCTTTATTCTGCTTAAAAATTGGTGTCCACATTGCTGGCGAACTCTTTGCCAAACGAACGGTGGATGCAAAACCGGAACCTGCCATATCAAAAATATCGCGTTCATTTTTTTCTTTATTGATCACTGTTTTACCCAACATAAACGCACTTATATGCGACAAATGCGAAACATACGCAATATGTTTGTCATGGGAAACAGGATCCATGTATCGAATACGCATTCCAATGTCTGTAAAAAGCTGTAATGCTTTTTCTTGCAACTTAAAAGTGGTCTTTTCTACTTCACAAATAATATTTGTTTTCCCAACATATAAGCCAGCAATGGCTGCTGATGGTCCAGATTTTTCTGTTCCTGCAATTGGATGACATGCTAAAAAATTTCTTCTTTTTGGATGATGTTCAACCGCCTTACAAATTGCTTCTTTTGTTGATCCTGCATCAACAACCAAGGTATGATCTGAAATCTTATCCAAAATTGTTGGTAATAATTTTACAGTTGCATCTACAGGGATTGAAACAATCACTAAATCTGCATTTATAAGATCTTCTAAAGTGGCTTTTTTATCAATAATATTTAACTCTAAAGCCTTCTTTAAAGTTGCCTCTTTCCTACTAATTCCGTGAATGACAACTTCTGGATACTTCTTTTTAATATCAATAGCAAAGCTACCTCCTATTAAACCAACACCAATCATATAGATATTTTTCATATTCTTAAGATTGCTTCTTTAATTATTGCTGAAGTTACACATAACGAAAAACGGATGTATCCTTCTCCTTGAGTCCCAAAAACAGTTCCAGGAGTTATAAATATGTCTTTACCATATAAAATTGCATCCGTAACTTCCTCAGATTTTTTGCCCACTGGAATTTTAGCCCACACAAATAATCCTGTTGAATTTCTATCATATAAACAGTCTAATTTATCTGCCAATTTCCAGATTAAATTTCTGCGTTCTGTGTAAATTTTATTTTGTTCTAAAAACCAAGAATCGGATAAACTTAAAGCTTCAATTGCTCCTTTTTGGATTCCGTAAAACATCCCAGAATCCATATTAGATTTTACTTTTAAAATTTCATTGATAAAGGAGGCATTCCCCAAAACCATTCCAACTCTCCAACCCGCCATGTTAAAAGTTTTGCTCAAAGAGTTTAATTCTAGGGCAATGTCTTTTGCTCCTTCAACTTCTAAAATACTGCTAGGTTTATCGTTTAAAATAAAGCTATAAGGATTGTCATTGATGATTAAAATATCATGCTTCTTTCCAAATGCCACTAACTTTTCAAAGGTTTCTGTGAGGGCCTTTGTTCCTGTTGGCATGTGTGGATAATTGACCCACATGATTTTTACTTCGGATAAATTTTGACGTTCTAATTCTTTAAAATTTGGCTGCCAATGGGTAGCCTCGCTTAGATTATAAAAAAGGGGTTCAGCTCCTACCAATTTTGTTACTGATGTGTAGGTTGGATATCCTGGATTTGGAATCAATACTTTATCGCCTTCATTTAAAAAAGCCATAGAAATATGCATAATTCCTTCTTTACTTCCCATTAATGGCAATACTTCATTTTCGGGATTCGTATTTACATTAAATTTATTTTTATAGAAACTAGAAATTGCAGTTCTTAATTCCGGAAGACCTTGATATGATTGATATTTATGAGCACTCACATCGTTCAAACTTCCTTTAATTGCCTCTAAAACTTGTGTCGGTGGTTGCAAATCTGGTGAACCAATTCCCATATTGATAACGGGTTTTCCTGCTGCCATTAAACCTCTTACCTCTCTTAATTTTTTTGAGAAATAGTACTCTTGAACAGTATCTAATCTTTTAGCTGCCTTCATCATTTTCTACCGTTTTTATACGTTCCTAAAATCTTGAATTGTTCTGCCATTATTTCTATAATCGATACTGCTTTTTTATAACTTTCATAAGCATCAAAAGTTACATCTACAAAAAATGAATATTTCCAAGGTGATTCTATTACGGGTATTGATTGAATTTTGGTTAAGTTCATTTTACAATCACTTAATACATTTAAAATTGCCGCTAAGCTTCCTCTTTTATGATTTAATTGAAACTTTAAAGAAGCTTTATTAATTTGATCAATTCCATTATTTGGAGCTGAAGTTTGTACAATTACAAACCTTGTAGAATTGTCTTTAATAGTCTGAATTTCATCTTCAATCACTTCCAAATTAAAAATTTCAGCAGCGATTTTTGGTGCGATTGCTGCAATACCAAATAAATTATTTTTAGAAATTCTTTTGGCGACCTCTGCAGTATCAACATCTTCTACTAATTTAATATGAGGATGTTTTTTAAAAAATTCTTTGCATTGTAACAAGGCCATTGGGTGAGACCAAACTTCTCTAATATCTTTAATTTTCTGACCTTTTAACCCCATTAAATGATGATGGATATTTAAATATTCTTCTCCGATTATATTCAAATTGTATTTGTCAATTAAAGCATAATTTGGAATTATAGATCCTGCAATTGTGTTCTCTAAAGCCATTACTCCAAGATCTGCAGAACCATCTAACAAGCGATCTACCAATTCATCAAAAGACATACATTCTTTTAATTGAATTGATGTTCCGTAAAAGTCGCGAGCAACTTTATGATGATTTGAGCCTTCTGCTCCTTGTATGGCAATCGTTTTATTCATTAACTACAAATAGTATCAAAAAAAAAGTCTCGAAGTTAATTCGAGACTTTATATATTGTGTATGTTACCTAACAACCTACTACAAAGTCTCTGCTTTTATTATAAAAATAAAAGTAAAAATAGAAACGAGTAAAATTGCTTTTTAACATCTTAATCCTCTTGTTTTGAGGCACAAATCTAAAGATTATATTCAAACAAACAAATTATATCTCGTTTTTTATGAAAAAATTGACATATCATTAAAAATAACATTAAATGAAAGGGTTGTTTTATGATATTACTTAATAAAAAGGATTTAGAACAAAAATTCTAAATTTCAAACCATTCTTTAAC
>JAQWIO010000137.1 GCA_029248845.1 Polaribacter sp.
ACCAGAAGGCGCAGAAAAGACAATTAATTTCCCTTTAAAATCTGACATTTACAATACGTTTAAAATCTGTTCTTTAATTTGTTCTAATTCATTTTTCATTTGAATTACAGCTTTTTGCATAGGGGCAAAATTGGCTTTAGACCCCGTTGTATTTATTTCTCTTCCCATTTCTTGGACAATGAAACCGAGTTTCTTACCATTAGAATCTTCCGAGGCCAATGTTTGAAGAAAATAATCTAAATGATTTGCCAATCTAACTTTCTCCTCGTTGATATCTAATTTTTCTAAATAATAAATTAGCTCTTGTTCAAAACGGTTTTCATCAGTAGCTACTTTTAAATCATCGATTGCCTTTTTTAAGCGTGTTTTTACATTTTCAATTCGATCGCCATCCAATGCTTTTACTTCTTCTAAATAGTTTTTAATATTTGCAATTCGTTCCTTAAAATCTATTTCCAATGAAGCAGCCTCGTCAATTCTATATTGTATAATTTTTTCTATCGCTAGCTCAATGTTTTGATAAATAGAATTCCATTCATTTTCATCTAACTCTTCACGTTCTGCTTTCAATGCGTCTGGCATTCGTATTGCCATTTTTAGCAATTCAACATCGTCAGAGCTTCCTGTTTGAACCACATTTCTTAATTGTTGAAGGTATTGTTTTACAACACTGTGGTTGATGCTTGTAGAGGTTTCGTCTGCAGTCATCTCTACAAATATTGAAAAATCTACTTTTCCACGTACCAAGGCACTTGCTAATTTTTTGCGAACCGATAATTCTTTCTCTTTATAATAAGATGGAATACGAACGTTTAAATCTAGGTTTTTGCTGTTTAAAGATTTAATTTCTATAGTTACCTTTTTTGTTGGTAATTGTAAAACCGCCTTCCCATAACCTGTCATAGATTGAATCATAAAATAAACGTTTTGGTTGAAGAGCAAAGATAGTTTTATTTTATCAGAATTTTCAACTTGTTTGGGAACTAAATACCTGTTTAAATTATCCAAAAACATCTTTAAATAACAAGAAATCAATCTTAAAATTAATACGGCTATTGCTCAACTCATTTGATGTTATGTTTTTTTAAATTAACGATACTTCCTGATCGTCATTTTTTTAAAAGAATAAATACATAGATAATATGCTACATTTGTTCTTATAAATAGATAAAATGCAAATACATTATATAGGTGAATCAAACTCAGTTTTAAATAGCTTTATTGCTGAAATAAGAGACAAAAAAAGTCAAAGAGATTCAATGTGATTTAGAAGAAATATCGAAAGAATTGGAGAGATTTTAGGATATGAATTAAGTAAAAAACTATCTTATTGAGCTGTTTCCATAGAAACACCTCTTGGTAAAAAGGAGCAGCAATTAGTTTCTGATAATATCGTTTTGTGTTCTATATTAAGAGCAGGTCTTCCTTTACACCAAGGATTGTTACATTATTTTGATGGTGTAGAAAACGGGTTTATCTCAGCATATCGCCATCATCCAAATAATGACTCTGTATTTGAAATAGTTGTAGAGTATTTTGCTGCTCCTGCGATAGAAAACAAAACAGTATTATTGGCAGATCCAATGTTAGCATCAGGTCAATCGTTAGTTGCTGTTTTAGAAGCAATCAAAAAACACGGAACTCCCAAAGAGATTCATATTGTGGTTATAATTGGTTCTTCTGAAGGAATAGCATTTATAAAAGATAAATTTCCAGAAAACACCCATTTATGGATCGCTGCTATAGATACTGAATTAAACAATAAAGGGTATATCGTTCCAGGCTTAGGAGATGCAGGAGATTTGTCTTTTGGAGCTAAATTATAACAAAAAAAAAGTTGAAATAGTTATTGCGAGTAAGAGAATAATTAGAATATTTTTCAGTATTTTTTTTTGAACAACTTCAAATCCGTTTGCAATAATTATAGAGGCGGGTATCAGAAAGTAGACGATTTCTGATCCATTTTTATTGCTAATAGTTACTGCAAATACAACAGAAGTAATTGCGTTTATAATTAAAAGAATCCAACTTTTTCTAAAAGAATTGTTGATGGAAAGAACTTTTGGAGATTTTAATACAATGGAAAATAGTGTTAAAATAAGAATACCCCAAAAGATCAAGGAAGGTTCACTTTTATTAAAAACAAATAGCGTATCAGCTATTTTGATATTGAAGATTTCGAAAAAAACAATAGCAGCATCATTCCAAAATAAATAGGTAAAATAGATGATTAGAGGACTTATAAAGCCAATAATAGGAGTAATTAGATTGTTGATTGTTCTTTTTTGTTGTAGAAAAATGGAGGCGTATATAAGTATGAAAAAAAGGATTGAAAAAGGTTCAATAAGACAAAGAATTCCCAGCCAAAAACCACTGTCAAATATTTTTTGAATCACTTTCTTAGAAGATTGAAAACTATAGACTTTCCTTAAAAACAGCAGCTGTATTAAGAGTAGGTTAAGTGTTTTAAAGTCACAAAGTGTATTTAAAAAAAGGATTAAGGTTAACGTAAAGACATAAAATGCGTACGAATGATCAAATGTGAGTCTATTTCTTGAAACTATAAAGTTGTAAAAGAAAAAAATAGACAGAAAAATTGTAAAAAGTAAAATGCTTTTAAATACAGCATGCCAGGCAAATTCGCCTTCAAATAGGGTTGAGATAATCGTAGGTATAAAGAAACAAAAAAATAAGCCTAAGTAGAGGATAAAATTGATTGGTTTAGATTTCTCTAAAAAATTGGCTAGCATTGTTTCTTTTGTTATTTTTGCAATGTAAAGATAATTAAGTTATGATAGCAAGCAATATTTTTAGATGGATAGGTAGTTTATTTACGGAGTATTTATTTATACCTTTTGATCAATTACGTTCAGATTTAGCACTAAGAGAATTTGGATGGTGGATATCTAATGGGGTTAATTGGCTTTTTTTAATTGTTTTTTTATTCCTTTTACGTTATTGGATGAAAGAGTCCTACAAGTTTAAAAGAGAAGGAACAGAAGACAAAGCTTAATTTTTTATATTGGGAAGCAAAAATAAATTGAAACGTTTCAAAGAAAATGAGACGTTTAAAAACGTTATTCAACCTTCTAGAGAAGACGTTGTAACCAATTTTACTCACAAAGGTAAATGGCATTCTTTTTTTGGCAATAAGAACCCTATTGTTGTTGAGTTGGGTTGCGGTAAAGGAGAATATACCATTGCTTTAGCTCAAAAAAATCCGAACAAAAATTTTATAGGAATAGACATCAAAGGAGCTCGTTTTTGGAGAGGAGCAAAAACAGCAATAGAAGAAAATATAGAAAATGTTGCTTTTATAAGGACTCAAATAGAGTTGGTTGATTTTATATTTGCAGAAAATGAAGTTTCTGAAATTTGGATTACTTTTCCAGATCCTCAAATAAAATATAAGCGTACAAAACACAGAATGACCAATGCTGATTTCCTCAGAAAATATGATCAGATATTAAGTCAAAATGGAATAATAAACTTAAAAACAGACAGTGAGTTCATGCATGGGTATACTCTAGGGTTGTTACATGGAGAAGGTCATGAAATTTTAAACGCAAACCACAATGTATATAAAAACGAAGGGTCTCCAAAAGAGGTAACAGAAACCCAAACGTTCTACGAGAATCAATATTTAAAAGTAGGGAAACCAATTACGTATATTCAATTTAGATTGAAATATTAGAAGGTTTTTATATCTTCACTTTGTGGAAGAAGGAGATAATTTTTTTAATAAAGTATACAAAGTAGTTCGTTTAATCCCTTTCGGAAGAGTCACAAGTTATGGAGCTATTGCCACTTATATAGGAGCGGCTAGATCTGCAAGAATGGTAGGGTGGGCAATGAATAAAGCGCACCATTTAGAAGATGTGCCAGCACATAGGGTTGTTAATCGAAAAGGTATTCTTACAGGAAAACATCATTTTGATGGGTCCAATCTAATGCAGCAACTTCTTGAAAATGAACAAATTATTGTTATTGACAATCAAATACAAGATTTCGAAAAGGTTTTTTGGGATCCTCTAAAAGAGTTGGAATTTTAATTTTTTTCATCCCTTGATTTTTTATAAATTTTAATAGGAATTTAAGAAGAGTATTTTTTCAATACTAATTTTACGAGTATCTTTGCAATTTAGAATTAATCCTATTTAAAACCTCAACAATGAGTTTTAAAAAACAAGATATATATAAAGCTTTAGAAACTATCACAGCTCCTGGAGAAGGGAAAAGTTTAATTGAGAATAAGAATGTTTCAAATATAGTAACTTTTGGGAACGAAGTGATTATAGATGTTACAATTAACAACCCAACATTTCAGGCAAAAAAGAAAATTGAATCTGAAATCACGAAGGTGATTCAAACAATGATTGATGAAGCAATTGAGGTGAAAATAAATGTAACAGTTGAAAAACCTGTACAGAAAAATAATTCTAATCAAATTCGAGGTAAAGAAATTCCTACCATCAAGAATATTATTGCAATTGCCTCAGGAAAAGGAGGAGTAGGAAAATCTACAGTTACAGCAAACACTGCTATTTCTTTATCAAAAATGGGTTTTAGCGTTGGGGTTTTAGACGCGGATATTTACGGGCCATCACAACATATTATGTTTGATGTTGAAAAAGTAAGACCGCTTTCTGTAAACGTTGATGGTCGTTCAAAAATGAAACCTGTAGAAAATTACGGTGTAAAATTGTTATCTTTGGGGTTCTTTACAAACCCAAATCAAGCAGTGATTTGGCGAGGCCCTATGGCTTCCAAGGCATTAAACCAATTAATTTTTGATGCAGATTGGGGGGAATTAGATTTTTTATTGATTGATTTACCTCCAGGAACAGGAGATGTTCATTTATCAATTGTGCAAGCATTACCAATCAATGGTGCACTTATTGTTAGCACACCACAAAATATTGCACTAGCAGATGCAAAAAAAGGAGTAGCAATGTTCCAACAAGAAAGTATCAATGTTCCTGTGTTAGGGATTGTTGAAAACATGTCGTATTTTACACCCGAAGAGCTTCCGAATAATAAATATTATATCTTTGGTCAAGATGGGGCAAAAAATTTAGCAGAAGATATACAAACTAAATTTTTAGGGGAAGTTCCTTTGGTGCAAAGTATTCGTGAAGCAGGAGACGTTGGGCGACCAGTTGCTCTACAAGAAGGAACTCTTTTAGAAAAATCATTTCATGATATTACAAAAGAAATGGTTTCAGAATTATTAAAAAGAAATAAAAATTTGCCACCTACAGAAGTAGTAAGAATTACAACGATGAGCGGCTGTAATGCACTTAAAAACTAAGATTATGACAAATCAAGAAACATTAAATAATGTTGAAAAAGCACTGAATGAAATTCGTCCTTTCTTAATGAGTGATGGAGGTAATATTAAATTGCTTTCTATTGAAGATACGATTGTAAAAGTTCAGTTAGAAGGTGCTTGTACAGGATGTTCTGTGAATCAAATGACTTTAAAAAATGGGGTAGAAGCAACGATTAGAAAATATGCGCCACAAATAGAAGAGGTAATTAACGTTGCTTAAAGTGTGCTTTATAAAAGCATTAACGGCCTTTTTTTGGGTCAACTCTTATTTTTAAATTAATGATTGCAACAGATATTTTAATTATAGGTGCAGGTCCAACGGGCTTGTTTACCGTTTTTGAAGCGGGTTTATTAAAACTTAGATGTCATTTAATTGACGCGCTGCCTCAAGCAGGAGGTCAATGTTCAGAAATTTACCCTAAAAAACCAATTTATGACATCCCAGCCTACCCAGAGATTTTAGCAGGTGATTTAACGGATAAATTAATGGAGCAAATTAAACAATTTGAACCAGGATTTACCCTTGGGGAACGAGCAGAAACTATTGAGAAACAAGAAGACGAAACATTTATTGTAACAACAAATAAAGGCACCAAACATCTAGCAAAAGTGGTTGCTATCGCTGGAGGATTAGGTTCTTTTGAACCAAGAAAACCTCCGATTCCAAATATTGCTAATTTTGAAAATAAAGGCATCGAATATATAATTAGAGATCCAGAATTGTACAGAAATAAAAAAGTAGTGATTTCTGGAGGAGGAGACTCGGCTTTAGATTGGGCCATTTTCTTAACAGACATTGCCTCATCGGTAACTCTAATTCATCGAAGAAATGAATTTAGAGGCGCTTTAGATTCTGTTGATAAAGTCCAAGAATTAAAAGATGCTGGCAAAATAAGAATGATTACTCCAGCAGAAGTAACAGCTATTATTGGAACAGATTCTGTAGAAGGAGTTTCTTTAATAAAAAATGGAAAAGATTCTTTTATAATTGAAACAGATCATTTTATTCCATTGTTTGGACTGTCACCAAAATTAGGACCAATTGCTAATTGGGGTTTAGATATTGAGAAAAATGCGATCAAAGTAAATAACGCATTAGATTATCAGACGAATATTCCAGGAATTTATGCGATAGGTGATGTGAACACGTATCCAGGGAAATTAAAATTAATTTTATGCGGATTTCACGAGGCCACACTCATGTGTCAAAGTGCCTACAAAAGAATTTTTCCGAATAAAAAATACGTAATGAAATACACAACAGTTGGGGGTGTAGATGGTTTTGATGGAACTCGTAAAGAAGCTCCAAAAGCAGTAATTAAAAAAATTCAATAAACATTCTTTGCAGCATTAGATTCATTTTTTTAAGACAACCTCACATTTAACTGAATTCACAGCGAATTAAAATATTTCTATCAGAGTTTTCCTATATTTGTATGAATTACGAAATCGATTGAGATGTTCTTAGAACTACTTTTATACTTAAAATTTTTAATGAAACGGAATCCTGAATGATTGGTTAAATGAACCTTGGATCATTTAAATTTTTAATCATTTAATTTTATAAACATGCCTTTTTATCACAAATTAGGAAAAATCCCACCCAAAAGACATACGCAATTTCGTAAAAAAGACGGAAGTTTATATTACGAGCAATTGTTTGGAACAATTGGTTTTGACGGGATGTCTACCAATTCCTATCATGAACACAGACCAACAATGGTCAAAAATATAGCAAATCAATATTCTGTAAAACCTAAAATTGCGAAAGCAAATAATATTCAATCCTATCGTTTGAAGGGATTTCAGGTTCCTCCAGAAAACGACTATTTAGAAAGTAGAAAAGTAGTATTCACCAATGCCGATTGTAATATTATTTTATCGGCCCCCAAAAAATCGACGGAGACCTATTTTTATAAAAATACAGATGCAGATGAAGTAATTTTCATTCATAAAGGGACCGGAAAACTGAGAACTCATCTAGGGAATATCAACTTTAAGTACGGAGATTATTTGGTTATTCCACGAGGTATTATTTACAAATTAGACTTCGATGATGAAAAGAATAGGCTTTTTATTATAGAGTCCTATTCGCCAGTATACACGCCAAAAAGGTATAGAAATTGGTTTGGACAGTTATTAGAACATGCCCCTTTTTGTGAGCGCGACATCAGAAGGCCGCAAGAATTAGAAACACACAATGCGTTGGGCGATTTCTTAATAAAAGTAAAAAAACAAGGTGAAATTATAGAAATGATATACGCCTCCCACCCTTTTGATGTAGTTGGCTATGATGGTTTTAATTACCCGTACGCCTTTTCAATTCACGATTTTGAGCCAATTACTGGGCGCATTCATCAACCACCACCCGTGCATCAAACTTTTGAAACAAATGCATTTGTAATTTGCAGTTTTGTACCGCGCTTGTATGATTATCACCCAGATTCAATTCCGGCTCCATACAACCATAGTAACATAGATTCAGACGAGGTTTTGTATTATGTAGACGGTGATTTTATGAGTAGAAATGATATTGATCAAGGCCATATTTCGCTGCATCCTGCAGGAATTCCACATGGGCCACACCCAGGAGCAACAGAGCGCAGTATTGGGCAAACAAAAACAGCAGAATTGGCTGTGATGGTAGACACATTTAAGCCCTTACAAGTTACTGAAGAAGCAATGAAGATTGCAGATGAAGATTATTATAAGTCTTGGTTAGAGTAACTTGGAGAATAGAAATAAAATAAGAGAGTATAGAGAATATTGCATAAAGTTCATTAAGAACAGATAACACCTTTTCTCACTTTATTGGTATTGCTTTAGGTTTCTTCTTTGAACTCTAAACACAATTAATAATAACTTTCAAAAGAAAGAATATAGCACAAGAATAATTAACAAAGATTAAAGAAAAAATTCAAGGATTTTAAAAAACGACAATTATTTTTTTAAATAAGCTCTAAAAGTCTTTTTTCTTTCTTCTAAAAAATTCAAAGATGAGTAAAAAAGAAATAAAATCAGTACACTACGGTTTAGAAAAAATATTTGAAGGAGCACAAGATTTTCTTCCCCTTTTAGGGACGGATTATGTAGAGTTTTACGTTGGTAATGCAAAACAAGCAGCATATTTTTATAAAACAGCCTTTGGTTTTCAATCCCATGCTTATAAGGGATTAGAAACCGGTTCTAAAGATGCTGTGAGTTATGTTTTAACGCAAGATAAAATCAAGTTGGTTTTAACAACTCCATTAAACAGTTCGTCTTCAATTAACAATCATATTGTAAAACACGGAGATGGAGTAAAAGTCGTTGCACTTTGGGTAGAGGATGCCAAAAAGGCCTATGAAGAAACAATGTCTCGCGGAGCAAAATCTTATATGGAACCAACGATAGAGACAGATGAACACGGAGAGGTTGTAAGAGCAGGGATCTATACCTACGGAGAAACGGTTCATATGTTTGTAGAACGTAAAAATTACAAGGGTCCTTTTTTACCAGGTTTTCAAAAATGGGAATCAGCGTATAATCCTCCAGCTGTAGGATTAAAGTATATCGATCACATGGTGGGAAATGTTGGTTGGAATCAAATGGATGTTTGGGTACAATGGTATGAACAGGTAATGGGGTTTGAAAACTTTTTGTCTTTTGACGACAAGCAAATTCATACAGAATATTCTGCGTTAATGAGTAAAGTAATGTCTAATGGGAATGGGCGCATTAAATTTCCAATAAACGAACCAGCAGAAGGGAAAAAACGCTCTCAAATTGAAGAGTATTTAGATTTTTATGAAGGAGCAGGAGTGCAGCACATTGCTGTTGCAACAGACGACATTATAAAAACAGTTGGTCAGTTACAATTAAATGGAGTTGAGTTTTTATCAACGCCACCAGAAGCATATTACAAAGCAGTTCCTGGGAGATTAGAAGAATTTAGCCATGAGTTAAGAGAAGATATCGAAAAACTAAAAGGGTTAGGGATTATGATTGATGCAGACGAAGAGGGCTATTTACTTCAAATTTTTACAAAACCAGTAGAAGACAGACCTACCTTATTTTTTGAAATCATTCAAAGAATGGGCGCCAAAGGATTTGGAGCCGGAAATTTTAAAGCCCTGTTTGAATCAATAGAAAGAGAACAAGCAAAAAGAGGAACTTTATAAATTAAAAAAAGACTTTAAAAAAAGATTTTGAGATGTAAAAAAGCGCTATTTTTGACTTTTTGTTTGCAAGAACAATTCATGAATAATCAATTAAAAGTACTACTTAAAATTAGTTAAAAAACGAACAAAAGGAACTCCAAGACTTAGGATGTTTATTTATGCCCTGTTTTTGTTGATTTTTCTGTTACTTTTAATTTCAGTAGTTGTAAATGAGACCAAATAAGTTAGATTTATTTTAGTATTTGTAGTAAAAAATGAAGAGAGAAGAAATTTTAAAAGCAATAGAAGAAAAGTATGATCAACTAGGGGTTCCTGTAGATGCGATGTTAGAAGGGTTGCTTTGGAGTACACCGATTACCTACTGGGACTATATTCAAACGGATGCTTTGTTAGGGTTACAAATTCCAAGAACAACACAGCCAGATGAAATGGTTTTTATCATGTATCATCAAGTAAACGAGTTGTTGTTTAAAATGATTTTGTGGGAAATAGATCAAGTTGCTAAAGAAACAGCAGTTTCAGCTGATAAATTCACCATGCATTTAGGAAGGATTAGCAGGTATTTCGACATGCTTTGTAGTTCTTTTTCTGTAATGGCAGACGGAATGGAAAAAGAACAATATCTAAAATTTAGAAACACATTAACACCTGCAAGCGGTTTTCAAAGTGCACAATATAGAAAAATTGAGTTTGCATCAACTGATTTAATCAATTTAGTTGACGCACGACACAGAAAAAACATCGATGGAAATTCTTCTTTTAAAAATACATACAATCATTTGTATTGGCAGGCCGCAGGTAAAAATTATACGACAGGTCAAAAATCAACCTTATTAACTCTTTTTGAAAAAAAATATCTTGGAGACTTCATCAATTTTATGGAAGACTACAATGACATTAATCTTTCTGAAAAATTTAAAAAATTACCTAAAAAAGTTCAAGAAAACGAAGCATTAATTAAAGCGATGCGTCATTATGATTATACGGTAAATGTCAAGTGGGTAATGGCTCATTACAATGCCGCTGGCAAGTATTTGGGTAAAAAAGAGAAAGATTTAGAAGCAACAGGAGGATCGAGTTGGCGTAAATATATGCATCCAAAATATCAAAGAAGAATTTTTTACCCTTATTTGTGGAGTGAAGAGGAATTAAAGTCTTGGGGAACATTTTAACAGATTAATAGTGTTTAAAAGTCATTTATAAAGGTGTATTAAATGACTTTTTCCTGTTTTGGAACGGGATTTGTCAATCCTTTTTTATAAGTTTGATTCTTATGAAAAATTACATCCTTTTCTTTTTTACGGTTTTCTTTTTTACAACCATTTCTAGCCAACAAAAAGAAGTTGCTTTTAAAAGTGGGGAAGTCTTGCGTTATAAAATGAGTTATAGTGGTTTTTTTAGAGCAGGAACTGCTGTTTTGGAAGTTAAAGAAAAAGATTTTAATGGCAAGAAAGTGTACCATTCAATTGGTTCTGGATGGACTTCTGGGGCTGTAAAATTGTTTTTTGAAGTAGATGATAAATATGAATCTTACTTTGATAAAGATACCATTAAGCCTTATGTTTTTAAAAGAAAGATTAATGAGGGAGGATACAAAAAACACAGAATAACCTCTTTTAATTATACCTCTAAAAAAGCATATATTCAAGATTTTAGGCTACAAAAAGACACCTCTGTTGCTTTTTATAATGTACAAGACATGCTATCTTCTTTTTATTATTTAAGAAACCGCGATGTCAAAAACATGAAAAAGGGGGAAGAAATTGCCATTGACATGTTTATGGATTCTCAGGTATACCCATTTAAATTACGTTTTTTAGGAAGAGAAACATTGAAAACAAAATTTGGAGCAATAAAAACAATGATATTTAGACCCTTAGTTCAATCTGGTAGAATATTTAAAGCACAAGAAAGTGTCACATTGTGGATTACTGATGATGCTAATAAAATACCCTTAAAATTAAAAGCAGATTTATCTGTAGGTTCTCTTAGAGCTGAATTAGAAGTATACAAAGGATTGGCAAATCTTTCTTATAAAAAAAATTGACGAAACCGTTTGAGGAACTTCAGCAAGATAGACGTTCTATAAAACATTTTTATTTGTATTTTTGAAAAATATATCAAATAGCATTCAATTTTTGAAGAAAACACTCTTTTTTTTACTCTTAATTTCTTCTTTTTTGTCTTGTAAAAAGGATTCAGAAAAGTCAGTTTCACCCCTAAAAAAAGTAATCCCAAAACCTGTATATAAGTATGGTTACAAATTAAACGATTTTAAAGTCATACAAGATACTATTAAAAGTGGAGAAAGTTTTGGAATTATATTAGACAGACACCATATTTTTTATCCTAAAATAAATCAAATTGCAAGTTCAATAAAAGAAATCTTTGACGTAAGAAGAGTGAGAGCTGGAAAGCCATACACTATTTTGGCAAGAAAGGATTCTACCGAAAAAGCGCAAGTTTTTATTTATAAACACGATAAAATCAATGCCACGATAGTAGATTTCAAAGATTCATTAATTCTCGCGACACGCTACAAAAAGCCAATCAAAACAATTTTAAAAACTACGAAAGGAGTTGTTAATTCAAGTTTATCTGTAGCGATGGATAGCTTGCATTTGACTCCCAATTTAACCTGGACAATTGCAGATATTTATGCCTGGACCTTAGATTTTTATAAACTTCAAAAAGGAGATTCTTTTAAGTTTGTGTATGAAGAAAAATTTATAGATGACACTATTTTTGCGGGTTATGGAGAGGTCAAATCAGCTGTTTTTAAGCATAAAGGAAAGGATTTATATGCGTTTAGGTACACTGCAGATTCGCTTTTAGGAATTCCAGAATATTATGATGAAGAAGGAAACATGCTTCGCAGCCAGTTTTTAAAATCACCCATAAAGTTTCAATATAGAATTTCATCAAGATATAATTTAAGAAGAAAAATTGCTTACTACGGAAATAGAGTTAGGCCTCATAGAGGAACCGATTTTGCAGCAAACATAGGAACTCCTATTTTGGCAACCGCTAGTGGAACCGTTTCCGCATCTGCAAAAAAAGGAGGGAACGGTAATTATGTAAAAATTAAACACAACAATACGTATTCTACCCAATACCTTCATATGAAAAGGCGGAAGGTTAAAAAAGGGCAATACGTGAAACAAGGAGACGTTATTGGCTGGGTGGGTATGAC
>JAQWIO010000021.1 GCA_029248845.1 Polaribacter sp.
ATACAATAATTTAGGGGCTATTTTTTTTCTTTCTTTAAAAGTATAGTTGGCAATTGGAATTACATTTGGAATTAAAATAGTTTTATATCCTTCTTTTTCAAACTCATATTTTAAATATCCTGACGGAGCAATATTTTGATAAGAATTTTTAAAAACTAAGGATGAAAATTGTGGATTTCTTTTTAAGCGATACGGTAAATTACCACCGTGAAGAATGGGTAAGTATTTCAGGCTAAAGAATCTGCATAGCTGAGAAGTTAACAAAGCATAGTAATAGTTAGAGGTACTAAAAGTATCTATTAGGACGTAATCAACTTTAGAACGATAACGAACTAAATCATAACACATCTCTAATAAACGGAAAAATGTATTGGATTTAAAAGAACTTTTGTAAATAGTAAACCCCTCTACACCTAACAAATGACTTAAAGCATCCATAGAAGTAGCATAGTTTGTTTTTTTAACAAGGTTATTTCCTATATATAAAATCCTTTTACGTATCATCATCTGCACTAATTCTAATTAAACTCAAACCGTAAACAAAAGCGGGAAAAGCTATTCTCATTGCAGAATGATTGATTGTTAAAAACCAAAAAACATAAAATGATACTAAAAAAGCTCTTTGATAATTATTACTAAAATAGATATTCTCAAGTGGTGTCAATAAAAGTATTAATAATGCTAAAATACCCAGTAAACCATGCTCTTCAATCAATCTACTTATTTCATTATGTGAGACTGCAACTATTCGCTTTCCACTTTTTATTCTTTTATATTTACCATTACCAACTCCAATACCTAAAATTGGTGACTCGTAATAACTTTTTAATTGCATAGAAAAAATTTCAAACCTTCCAGAAGAAATATCTTTTTTTTCAATTCCTGCAGCATTTTTATTTAAATATCTATTATCAATCATTCCTTTTGTTATATCAGAGGTGTATATCCAAATTCCTAAAAACAAAATAAGAGTAATGAATAGGAATTTAAAAACTTTAATAAATGTGTGTGTTTTAAATAAGATTATAAAAAAAATAAAAAATGCAAAAACTGCAGTTATCATTCCTCCTCTTGAAAAGGTTAGCAATCCTCTATATGTAAAATACAATAAAAAAATCACATCTAAAAATATAGATAAAGATAATTGGACTCTCGTAAATATAAATACTGATAAAATAAAAACTCCAAAACCAATAATAGTAGCTACCTGATTGGGTCCAAAACCACCAGAAGTAGAAAAGTTTGAAGATCCATTATAAACCAATTCTTCTAGATCTGGAGTTCTAAAATATACAAAACTGATTATCGAAAACATAGGTAATAAACAAACAAAAAGCAATTCTTTTAATTGTATTATTGTAATGGTTCTTTTGTAACAATATAGGGCAAAAAAACCCAAAGATATTGGACCACTTAGATTAAATACTATTGATTTTCTTAAAGATTCTCCCAATGGAACTTGAGTAAATACAATACCAATTAGTAAAAATAATAAATAGACCAAAAATAATATTGACCTCTTTTGTTTCATTGGCCCCAAAAATATACCTAATATGGAAAATAAAATAATTCCGTATTTTCCAGTTTCATACAGAAAAATTCCACCAGACATGCGAAAAAAAACCTCTGCACCAACCAAATAACTCGCTAAATAAAGTGCTTCTTCATTTTTATTTTTCTTAAAGGAGATAATAAAAATAAAAACTCCAATTATTAAAATCCAAAATAGCTTTAAGATTATAGATCCTTTTAACAAAGTTGATACATATCCCATAAGAATATGAATGCCAATAAAAAGTAACCTATTATTTAGTATGTATTTAATCAATTTGTTTAGTAGTTATTTTAAAAATATTTCTTTAGTAATTCTGTTAATGTAATGTTCATATGTAAATTTCTTTGCTAATTCAAAATTATATTTTTTAATTTTTTCTTTTTCATTATTATTTAATCTCATGGCTAAATATATTTTTTTTATAATTTCTTTAGATGTTATGGGATTTATTAAAAATCCATTGATTTCATTCTTTATATATTGAGAAATACAGGAAACATCTGAAACGATTGGAATACAACCAAAATTCATTGCTTCACCAATAACTTTAGGAAAACCCTCACTCTTTGATGGAAGAATAATAAAATCACACTTAGAATAAATATCACTTATAGCGTCCTTTGCTATAAATCCGTGAAATATAATTGTTAGATCAATTTTTTTTGCATTTTCCTCAAAACTACTTTTCATAGCACCATCTCCAATGAAATGAAAAATGAGATTGTTTTTAACATTTAAATCAATTATTGCCTCTAAAATTTTATCAACACCTTTGTGTTTGTTCAAAGAACCAACAAAACAAAATTCTATTGCTTTTTTATTTATCTTCTCATGTTGAATTTTTTCACCTATTTTCCTATCATTTTTATCTAAACAAGGGTTTTCAAATGGAATAATATTATTTCTTTCATTAAGCCATAAACCATTTACAGTAATTTTAGTATCTTTAGATGTGAAGTTTTGTAACCATTTTTTTTGAAGCTTATTTCCTAAAGGCATACTCTTGTCTTTCCAATTACCAGCATATTTTACCCAGTATTTTGTATTATAAAAAAATCTCAAAAAAGGTAACACATAAATACCCATTCCTGTAGGAGCTCTAAATTGAATATAATCTACATCCTTTAATATCTTAAACATTCTATATAAGTTTAGAGGAGCCGTAAATAGAATAGACAACTTTTTAAAACCTTTCCCGCCTGATGGGATTAATGCTTTGAATGTTATTTTTGAACTATTGTAAGATAATGCACTTTTGGGAGCTGTAGTTTTGTGTAAAGGAGCTATATGAACTAACGAATCTGTTACACTAGCTAATTTGTTAATTTCTTTTATGGTAGGTCCCCAACCTTTTATCCTTCCCGAAGAGTCAATGTAGTGTTCAGTATGTGATATTATTGCTATTTTCATAATTCTAAAACCTTTACATATTTTTTAATGATGTTTTTCCATGAAAATTTTGATGCCCATAATTTTGCTT
>JAQWIO010000026.1 GCA_029248845.1 Polaribacter sp.
TGACATTATTGTCTGTTTTAATATTATTTTTATTTCAAGCAGCCAATTATAGAGAACTATCAAATTTCTACAATAATAATAATATTGGAATATTTTTATTACTATTTACTTGTCTTTTGACAGGGTTTTACTTCAATTCTAAACCCAATTTTTTATATTATTTAAATTCAATCTTGTTTTTTTTTACATTACATGGTATCATTTCTTGTCTTATCATTTCTCTATTTCCAACACAAAATACATTATTTAGTTCCGTTGATGAAGGTGCAAGGTATGTAGGCTATTTTTATGTATTTTTTCAAAGAGCAACTGTCAATTATTTTGGTAATTTGGATCCGACTTTTATCAATTATTTTGGGTTTCCAATACAAAGAGCTCATGGTTTAGCTTGGGAACCGGGTAATTTTTCGGCCTACGTTAATATTTTTATTTTTTTAAACCTATTTATTTTTAAAAATCGACGCAATGTTATAATAGGGGTTTTAGCATTGGTTTTGGCCTGGTCCACTAATGGACTCTTGTTAATGCTACTCCAATTTTTTTATTTTTTTATTGTAAATTTTAAAAATTTTAGTAAAAAATACATCATTCCAAAAATAGTAATAGGCTTCATTGTTTTATATGCTCTTGTTATTGCGACTATGAACAATCTCGATGAAAAGATTTATGGAGATAAATCTGGTTCTGGAGCTACGAGATTTTTAAATACAGTTAGTGCTTTACATACGATTTATGAGCATCCATTCATTGGCACCGGTTTTGATTTTCAGAATTATACGAATGAATTAGATAAATCATTCCTTAATTCTCAATCATTACTTAGTTCATACGTTGATTCCGAAAAATTAACATCAGTATCTTCCACGAATAGTTTTCTTCGATTATACGTCCAATTTGGAATTCCAGTTGCCTTAATTTTAACAATAGGTCTTTTTAAACAGACATTAATACCTAGGTATAAATTTATTTTTGCGGTTATTATTATTGTATCTACCTCTTCCGCTCCTTTAATGTTGACTCCTTTTTGTTTTTTATTTATTTCTAGTGGTTTGCTAAATTTAGTGGGTGTTAAAAATAGATATAAAATACTATTATGAAAATTCAGTTAGTATATTGTTATAGGTACATAAAATTATCTATCAAGCAGTTAGGTCTTTTTTTTAAAAGAAAGCAAAAAGAGAACACTTATGTTTTTCATCATTTACCAAGATGTGGAGGAACAAGCCTTCGCAGCAGTATAATGGAGTCTAAAAAGGTTTTTAATGATTATCGTTTGGGTTGGGGGGCAATATATCCCTTTAAGTATCCTCTCTCAAAATTCGGCAAGAATGATTGCTTATCTGGTCATTTCGAATTAGAAGGATATCACATATTTCAACGATATCCAGAGATATATTCTAATAAAAGATTTAAACTATTCACGTTTATACGTAACCCTTTAGATTTAAGTATATCCTATTACTTTTATAGGCTTAAAATGGAACAAGATGTGGATACAGACATTCGCAATCATTTACTTAAGAATAAAAATTATTTAGCTAATGTCCTAAACGTTAACTCTCAGAATTATAAAAAAATACTTGACCGTTACGACTTCATTGGTATTTTTGAAGAATATGATGAGAGTTTGGCACAATTGAGTACCTTGTTGGGAAGTGAAAGTTTAAATGAAAAAAATATTAATAAAGCAAAAACAAATGATTTATTAAATTCGATTACACAAGAAGATATTGATAATTTTAAAAAACAAAATGAATTAGATTTCGAAATTTATAAATACTGTCTTAATCGATTTAACTCTACATTTTAAACAACATGAAATTTATATTGTACCACATACCAAAAACAGGAGGTCAAACAATTACAAATTCTTTTGGTAAATTTTTTACTACTCATGAAGAATTAATACATCTAGGAGTAGACGGGATAAAGGATGCAAAAAAAAAGGGATTAAAAGATTGGAAAAATAGAAAAAAAATAGAAAGAGATAAAGCAAAATTAGTTTTAGGTCATTATGTAGATATAGATACCCAAAATTTATTTAAAATCCAAGAACAAGCCAAACATATGATCATTTTTAGAGAACCTGCACGGCATATAATATCTCTATATAACTTCAATTTTAGAAATAAAAAGAACCCTCTATCATTTAAAATCTGGTATCTAAAACAAAAATTAAAAGGGAGTAGGAATTGGCAGGCTACAAATTTTTATAGACACTTTTTAAAAAAAAGTTATATAAAATCATATTTTTTAAATGATGTTGATTTTTTTAAAAAAATATTAGATAGTTTTTTTTATGTAAGTGTTACAAAAAATATTGACAGAGATTTACCAATTTTAGCAAAAAAAATGGAATTAGATAATTTTACAGTAAAAACTAAAAATATCTCTGTTGAGCGAAAAAACGTTCATTATAAACTATCAGAATCTGATAGAGAATTTTTAAACAGGGATAATCCATTGGATTTTAAAATTTGGCAATATGCTTGTTCTAGATCCGATGATTTCGCTAATTAAACTTAATAAATGGAAGTGAAAATATCAATAATTGTTCCATGCTATAATATGGAAAAATATATAGAAGAAACAATCTTATCTATATTAAATCAGCAATATCCAAATCTTGAATTAATAGTAGTAGATGGAGGGTCTAGTGATAATACCCTATCTATACTATCAAAATATAAAGAACAGATCAGTCTTTTAATTTCGGAAAAAGATGAGGGACAATATAATGCAATAAATAAGGGTTTTTCTAAAGCCACAGGAGAAATTTTAGCATGGTTAAACGCAGATGATGTTTATTTTCCTTGGACACTAGCACATGTAGCTAACTTCTTTAACAAACACCCTAAACAATCTTGGATTAGTGGTAGTACCTCTGTTATGAATGGAGATGGAATTGTTAATGGATTCCATTCTAATGTAACTCCAAAACCTAGGAAGTATGTTGAAAACGGATGGTTTAGTATAGAATTGTTTGGGTGTTTACAGCAGGAAGGTATGTTTTGGCGAAAAGAACTTTGGGAACAAGTAGGGGGGTTAGATGAAAAGTATAAACTTGCAGCTGATTTTGAACTCTGGACTAAATTTGCAAAGTACGAAGAGTTAGTTTCATTCGGGATACCTCTTGCATGTTTTAGATCTCATGATTCTAGTCGGTCTAAATTAATGAGGGATATATATGAAGATGAAATTGATAAAATATGTGAAAATTTAAAAAAACCATCTTTTATTGTTCAATTTTTAGGGAGATATAGTTTATTAAGTAATTTGATATTAAAAAAGTTTACTTTTTCTAAAAGTTTAATTTACTATTTCTCTCCAACTAAGAAAGAATGGCTAATTGGTTATAAATTTTCTCATATGTCTTTTCATAGTTTTTCTAGACTTTTTTTTATGAAATGATTTTCTAATTTAATAAGCACAACGCAATTAAACCTAATAAATTATTATGAAATATAAAATCAGAATGATTTTAACTAAAATCATACAATACATAAGATTTAAAATATACAGATTTAAAGGATATGACATCGACATCACAACTGAGATGGAAAGAAACCTTACATTAGATAAATTATCGCCTAAGGGAATTCATATAGGTAAAAATACTATCATTGCATCTCAAACTACCATACTTTGTCATAAACTTTCGAAAAATAAAGAAACTTTCCCTTATATAGTTTCTGATGTCTTCATCGGAAATAATTGTTTGATTGGCAAAGGGTCAATAATATTACCAGGTTTAACAATAGGAGATAATGTTGTCGTCGGTGCTGGTTCTGTTGTTACTAAAGATGTTCCTAATAATGTTATTGTTGCTGGTAATCCTGCAAAAATTATTAAAGAAAACTTTAGTTGGAGTGAAGGAGTTTATGTTTAGATTTTTAGAAATTAGTTTAATTCGGATTTATGCTTAAAGATTTAAAACTTATTCAGAGTAGAAAAATTTTTCTTGAAAAGGTCATTTTTTTTTTAGAAAATAATAACAAAGGGTTTTGTTGTGCGATAAATGCAAACATAATTGTTGAATGTTTTAAAAAATACCCGTACCTAGAAATAATAAAAAAAGCAGTTTTTAACACATGTGATGGTATAAATGTTAAGAGAATATATAATCTCACTCAAAAATCAAAAATTAATTTATATCCAGGACCAGATTTATTTAATGACTTAGTGTTCAAAGACCATCGTTATAAACACTATTTTTTAGGTGGAAAAGAAAGTATACTTAACGGGCTTAAGGAAAATATTTTATCTAAAAAT
>JAQWIO010000035.1 GCA_029248845.1 Polaribacter sp.
TTTAAAACTAATTTTTATTTTTATTTATTCTAAATAAGCTTTGTAGATATTATTTTGTGTAATATATTTGCACAAAAATCAATTCTTATTTAAAATTAATCTTAATAAAAATGAAAAAAGTAATTTTATCCTTAGCAGTATGTTCACAAGTGTTATTTTCTTGTAAATCTTCAGACAGTGATATAGATGTACCGGTAACAGAAGAACCATCCAACTATGCATTTCTTAGAAATGGAGCTACAAGTGTAAATTATAGTGGTCAATCAACCAGAATAGCAATGGGGAATTTATTTGTCAGTGCTTTAAAGGATGAGACAAAAACCGAATCACAGTTAGACGCTATGTTTGATCACCAAAAAGGGAGTATAGATTTTGGGATAGATTCATTAGATACCTCCTCAAAAAATTTACGAAGTAAAACAGCAGCATCCTCAGACTTGTTTTCTGATAATAGCACAGATGCAATAGCTATAAAATCACAATTTGATGCATGGATCGCAGAGCAAGTAAGCGATGTATATCCATACTGGAATAACGCAGCTTCTGCTGGTTCGGCTGGTAAAATTCAGCAAGCAGGTGGAGGATCTACTCGATATGTTAATGGAAAAGGAGTTGAGCTAAATCAAATTATCAATAAAGGATTGATAGGTGGTTTGATGGTTGACCAAATGTTGAATAACTATTTAAGTACGGCAGTATTGGATGCAGGAACAAATAAATCAGACAATGATTTGAAAACACTAGCAAGTGGAAAAAATTATACGACAATGGAACACAAATGGGATGAAGGTTTCGGATACCTCTATGGAGCCGATAATGCTGAAAATCCTACATTGAGTGCTGATAGTTTTCTTAATAAATATTTAGCTAAAGTTGATGGAGATACTGACTTTAAAGGTATAGCCAATACGATATATGATGCATTCAAACTTGGAAGAGCAGCCATCGTAAATAATGATTACATTACAAGAGACGAGCAGATTGAAATAATTAGAGCAAATGTTTCTAAAGTGATTGCTATAAGAGCTGTTTATTACCTACAGCAGGGTAAAGCTGATTTAAATTCAGATATGGCTGCTGCTTTTCATGATCTTTCAGAAGGTCTTGGTTTTATTTACAGCCTTCAGTTTACAAGACAGCCAAATTCATCTGATTCTTACTTTACGCTCCAAGAAGTTACCTCTTATATCAATACATTGATGGAAGGCAATGGATTGTGGGATGTTAGTACTGAGACCTTGGATACTATATCTGAAACAATTGCTGCAAAATTCGATTTTACTGTTCAAGAAGCTGCTAGTTAAAAAAAATGTAAAAAAGCAATCTTTTTTAGATTGCTTTTTACTACTTTTGTTCCTTTATTTAGAATAAATAGAAATAACATGTTTAAAAAAATTTTATTTTTCTCGGGTTTATTGTTCACAATATACTCTTGTACTTCAACTGATGAAGGGGAGCTTATCATAGCAGATGATTTTGATAGGTCTTCGATGTTAGAAAATATTGCAGATAATATCATACTTCCAGCCTACGAAGATTTTAGTGGAAAAATGAACGATTTGAAAGCTTCAGGTGAATTATTTACAACAAACCCAAATCAGGTAAATTTAAAAGCGTTTAGAACTTCATGGTTAACTGCATACAAAGTTTGGCAACACATTGAAATGTTTGATATAGGTAAAGCAGAAGAATTACAGTTTAAGTTTCATATGAATGTATATCCTTTAACTGTTCAAGATGTTGAAGATAACATAACAAATGGTAGTTATGATTTAGATAATGTTAACAATCAAGATGCTCAGGGCTTTCCTGCCTTAGATTATTTATTAAATGGTATTGCAGATACAGATGTTGCTATCTTAGAAAAATATAACCAGGCTTCTGGTAATAATTATAAAAAATATATTTTAGATGTCTTAAATCAAATGAAAACCCTAACAGATATCGTTGTTTCAGATTTTAAAGCACAAAGAAATTCTTTCGTTACAAGTATCCAAAATAATGCAACAAGTGCTGTAAATAAACTGATCAATGATTACATCTTTTACTACGAAAAAGGTTTGAGAGCAAACAAATTTGGAATTCCTGCAGGTGTTTTTTCATCCACACCTTTGCCAGAAAAAGTGGAAGGTTTTTACATAGACATTTGCTCTAAAGAACTAGCTATGGAAGCTTTAACAGCTGTTAAGAATGTGTTCGAAGGGGCGTCCTACGATTCTTCAGAAGTTGGCATTGGTTTTAATGATTATTTGATAAAGCTAGATAGACCAGATATTGTTAACAATATTACTTCTCAGTTTGCACAAGCAACGACAACGATAGATAATTTAAATAAAAGTTTTAATAGACAAATTACTACAGACAATATATCCATGACCAAAACATATGATGTATTACAAAAAACAGTAATATTATTAAAAGTAGATATGCTTCAAGCTTTTAACATCAATGTCGATTATGTTGATGCAGATGGAGATTAATAATTAAACAAATTTATCACCTGAACTTTGTTGTGCACTCAATAAATTTTAGGTTTTTTTATTTTGGTACATAAATTCAATTTCAAAGCTCAAACAAATACTGCTCCTCTAGCAGTATTTCGCTTTTTTTTTGGATTAATAATGTTTATCAGTATCGTTCGTTTCTGGTCCTATGGTTGGATAGAGAAATTATATTTAGTGCCCAAATTCCATTTTTCATATGATGGTTTTTCTTGGGTAAAACCCATTGGAAATTACACTTATTTGATATTTGCTATTTGTGCGATTTCTTCAATAATGGTCGCAATTGGTTATAAATATAGAATTGCTATTCTTACATTTTTCTTATCCTTCTTATATATCGAATTGATGGATAAAACTACCTATCTAAATCATTATTATTTTATAAGTATTGTAAGTTTTTTATTAATATTCTTACCAGCGAATGCTTTTTTTTCAGTAGATGCTCACCAGAGAAAACTTCAGTATTTACAAGTTCCAAAATGGACCATTGATAGTATCAAACTATTATTGACAATTGTTTACTTATACGCAGGTCTGGCAAAATTAAATTCAGATTGGTTGTTCAGAGCCATGCCTTTAAAAATTTGGCTTCCCTCCAAATACGATTTGCCATTTATTGGAGGGAATATAATGCAGCAAGAATGGTTTTTTTATGCTATGAGTTGGGGAGGATTATTGTATGACTTACTCATTCCGTTTTTATTACTCTATAAGAGAACAAGAATTTTTGCTTTTCTACTAGTCATATTTTTTCATGTTTTCACAAGTGTTTTGTTCCCAATAGGAATGTTTCCTCTGATAATGATTTTTTCTGCTATTATCTTTTTTGATGGGGCTTTTCATCAGAAAATAATAGTATTCTTATCAACATATTTTGTAAAAAGTAAGTCTGCCATAAAGGAAGTGAAAAATTATAATTTTAAAAAAGGGAGGCAAAAAGTAGTTTTATCAATTGTCACTCTATTTTTTTTGATACAATTATTATTTCCGTGGCGTTATCTTCTATACCCCGGAGAATTATTTTGGACAGAAGAAGGATATCGTTTTTCTTGGAGAGTGATGTTGATGGAAAAAGCAGGCTTTGCAAATTTTAAAATTGTTGACGGGATAACAAAAAAATTCTTTTATGTAGACAATAAGGACTTTTTAACCTCTTTTCAGGAAAAGCAAATGAGTTTTCAGCCCGATTTTATTTTAGAATATGCCCACTATTTGGGAGATCACTTCAAAAGTCAAGGTCATAAAAATGTACAAGTTTTTGTGGAGAGTTATGTGGCTTTGAATGGAAGATTGAGTACTGTTTTTATCAATCCTAAAATAGATTTGTATCAACAAAAAGAAAGCTTTGAGCACAAAGATTGGATTGTTCCATTTTCATCAGAAATTAAAATTAAAGGAATCTAAAATGATTTTAAAAAAAATAATTTCCGTCATATTTTTCTTTATAAGTTTTTGTTTTGTTGGGCAGTATAAGTATTCAGGGACTGTTATAGATACAGATGATAAACCCATTAAAAGTGTTCAAATTTATGATCAAAATGGAGGTGCTCTCGTCCAAACAAATGCTTCTGGCAATTTTTTGTTTATGTCTAATAAGAAGGAAATCCCTTTGGTGTTTTACTTAGAAAACTATAAAATTAAATATGTGGTATTTACTTCAGATAAATCGGAAAATATTCAAGTTATATTGTCTCCTTTTCTCGAGGAATTATCAGAAATTCAAATTACTTCTAGGAGAAAAAAAGTTTTTGAATTAAAACGGTTAAATGATGTTGTTGGAACAGCTATTTATGCAGGTAAAAAAACAGAGGTTATTTTAGTAAATCAATCTACAGCAAACTTAGCATCCAATAATGCGAGACAGATTTTCAATCAAATTGCAGGGTTAAATATTTATCAGAATGATGATGCAGGTTTACAATTGAATATTGGAGGTAGAGGCTTAGATCCTAATAGAACCGCAAATTTCAATACACGTCAAAATGGTTACGATATCAGTGCAGATGTATTGGGATATCCTGAAAGTTATTATACACCAGCAGCAGAGGGTTTAGATGAGATTCAAGTAATTAGAGGTGCAGCATCGCTTCAATATGGAACACAATTCGGTGGTTTGGTAAATTTTATTACCAAAAAACCAAATCAACAGAAAGAATTAGAGATTGTTAGTAGAAATACTATGGGAAATTTTGGTTTGTATACAAACTTTACAAGTGCAAGTGGAACCATAGACAAGGTTTCTTATTACAGTTATTTTAATTATAAGCAAGGAGATGGTTTTAGACCGAATTCTAATTTTGAGTCCAAAAATGCTTTTCTACATGTAGATTATTCTCTAGATAGTAAAAATAGTCTTTCATTAGAGATAACTTATCTAAATTACTTGGCTCAACAAGCCGGTGGACTAACAGACCAAATGTTTTTAGAAAACCCATACCAAAGTAATAGAAAAAGAAATTGGTTTCAAGTAAATTGGATGTTATACAATTTAAAATGGATTCATTCCATTTCCGAAGACACTCATTTATCTTTTAATGTTTTTGGACTTGATGCTTCAAGAGATGCCCTAGGTTTTCGTACAAACAGAGTAAATCAAATTGATCCCGATAGCGAAAGAGATCTGATAAAAGGGACTTTTAAAAATATTGGTTTAGAGACTAGATTTTTGAGTAGTTATTCAATTTTTAATAAAAAATCAACTTTTTTAATTGGATCTAAATTTTACAAGGCAGTTAATACTAATTTACAGGGGCCAGGTTCTGATCTTTCAGAGGCAGATTTTACATTGCGTACAGACATTTACCCCAATTACCCTAGGCAGTCCGATAGTAAATTTCCCAATTTAAATATTTCTCTATTTGGAGAAAACATTATTTATTTGAATGATAAACTGTCTATAACTCCTGGTTTTCGATTCGAATACATAAATACACAAAGAGATGAAATAATTAAAGATATTGTTACGGATGCAGCTGGAAATATAATCAATGAGAATCTCAGAGATGAAGAAGAATCAAATAAAAGAAATTTTATTCTACTGGGAGTTGGTGCTAGTTATAAGTTGAATCATTTTTTAGAGTATTATACAAATATTTCACAAAACTATAGATCTGTAACTTTTTCTGACATTAGTACAGCTAATCCTGCTTTCGAAATTTCACCCGATATTACAGATGAAAAAGGATTTTCAATTGATGCTGGATTGAGGGGGAATTACAAAAACTATTTTTCCTATGATGCCAATGTTTTTGGGCTTTTTTATAATGATAGAATTAATATTTATACAAGAGCAGATGGGAAGGCAGAAAGAGATAATATTGGGGATGCAAGAATTTTAGGAATTGAAAGTTTGATAGATTTTAATATAAAAAAGTTCTTTACGAATCATTCAGAATATGTCTTTAATTATTTTGTAAATACTTCTTTTATTACTTCAAAATATACAAAATCCGAAAAAAATGGTGTCGTTAATAATCAGGTTGAGTTCATACCAAATATGAATATAAAAACAGGAATTCGTTTTGGTTACAAAAACTTTTTAAGCAGTATTCAATATTCTTACCTATCAAGTCAATTTTCAGATGCAACCAACGCGAGAGGAGGAAGTATCAGTGGAGTGACAGGTGAAATACCTGCGTATGATATTTTAGATATTTCTGCTTCCTACAAATACAAATTCTTAAAGCTAGAGGCTGGCTTAAATAATGCATTAAATAAAGTATATTTTACAAGAAGAGCAGCTGGCTACCCTGGTCCAGGAATTATACCCTCTCCACCAAGAAATTATTATATTGGTCTGGAATTGAAATTATAACAAACCTTCATCATTTTTCAAGGAACTTGATTAGACGGTTTACTTAACAGATAATTTTAAAGCTTATACATTATAGTAAAACTCAATAATAAGTTGTAAATTTGCTCGCAATTATATTATAATTGCAACATGACAGCACACAACAATAAAATTTTAGGAGAAGGTTTAACATATGATGATGTTTTATTAGTACCCGCTTTTTCAGATGTACTTCCAAGAGAAGTGAACATTCAAACAAAATTTACTAGAAATATTACCATAAACGTTCCAATAGCCTCAGCAGCAATGGATACGGTTACAGAATCTGCTTTAGCAATTGCAATGGCTAGAGAAGGAGGAATAGGTGTTTTGCATAAGAACATGACTATTGAGCAACAAGCGCATGAAGTAAGAAAAGTAAAACGAGCAGAAAGTGGTATGATTCTAGATCCAGTTACTTTACCATTAACAGCAACTGTTATAGATGCAAAAGCAAATATGAAAGAACATCGTATTGGAGGAATTCCTGTTATAGATGAAAAGGGAATTTTAAAAGGGATTGTTACCAATAGAGACCTGAGGTTTGAACATGATAACCAAAGACCTATTGTAGAGGTAATGACAAGTGAGAATTTAATCACAGCTGCAGTAGGTACTTCTTTAAAAGATGCTGAAAAAATTCTTCAGAAAAATAAAATTGAAAAATTATTAATTGTTGATCAAGAGAATAAGCTAAAAGGGTTAATTACCTTTCGAGACATTACGAAAGTAACTCAAAAACCAATTGCAAACAAAGATACTTTCGGTAGGTTAAGAGTTGCTGCGGCTCTTGGTGTTACTGCTGATGCTGTTGTTAGAGCAGAAGCTCTTGTTAATGCTGGTGTAGATGCTGTAATTATAGATACTGCTCATGGACACACCAAAGGGGTGGTAACAGTTTTGAAAGAAGTAAAAGCTAAATTTCCAACTTTAGAGGTTGTGGTTGGTAACATTGCAACGGCTTCCGCTGCTAAATATTTAGTTGAAGCTGGTGCAGATGCTGTAAAAGTTGGAATTGGACCTGGTTCTATTTGTACAACACGGGTTGTTGCAGGAGTTGGTTTTCCTCAGTTTTCTGCAGTTTTAGAAGTAGCTGCGGCGATCAAAGGAAGCGGTGTTCCTGTGATTGCAGATGGAGGAATTCGTTATACGGGAGATATTCCAAAAGCAATTGCTGCCGGAGCCGATGCTGTAATGTTAGGTTCTTTGCTAGCTGGTACCAAAGAATCTCCGGGAGAAACAATTATCTACGAAGGAAGAAAATTTAAATCATACAGAGGGATGGGTTCTGTGGAAGCTATGAAACAAGGTTCAAAGGATCGATATTTTCAAGATGTAGAAGCAGATATTAAAAAATTAGTTCCTGAGGGAATTGTAGGACGTGTTCCTTATAAAGGAGAGTTGTATGAAAGTATTCATCAATTTATAGGGGGATTAAGAGCAGGAATGGGCTATTGTGGAGCTAAAGATATAGCAACATTAAAGGAAACAGGGCAGTTTGTAAGAATTACCACTAGTGGAATTAATGAAAGTCACCCTCATGATGTAGCAATTACTAAAGAAGCTCCCAACTATAGTAGAAGATAGTCCTATTTTTTAAATGACAAAAAAATATACCGATTGATTTTCTTCGGTATATTTTTGTTTATGGATGGTACTTATTTACTGTAAGTCAATTTTAGAATTACTTCCTTCAAATAAATGGATGTAGTCTTTTATTTCAAACACCTTATTTCTAAAATGTGATGTTCTATTTTTAGCTTGACTTTGTCTAGTAATACTTCTGGCAAAACGTCTAATTTCATTTTTGTTTGTTAGAATAATTCCAGGAACTGAAACACTTTTTCCAGTATCATCTTTGGCAACCATCGTAAAATAAGATGAATTACAATGTTTTTTCTCTCCGGTTCTAATATTTTCAGATTCTACTCTTAAGCCGACAACCATAGAGGTTCTTCCTGTAAAATTAATGGAAGCTTTCATGGTTACGAGTTCTCCAACCTCAATAGGGTGTAAAAAATCAACTTTGTTTACAGAAGCTGTTACACAGTAGTTTCCAGAATGTTTGGAAGCACAAGCAAATGCAATTTGGTCCATTAAATTTAGAATATGACCTCCGTGAATTTTTCCGCTAAAATTAGAGTT
>JAQWIO010000050.1 GCA_029248845.1 Polaribacter sp.
GTACCATTGTCACCAATAAAAATAATGACTGTATTTTCAAGTGTTTCATCATCCATACTTTCTAAAAGTCTATTAATTTCATAATCCATAGACTCAATCATAGATAAGTAGGTGGTTTTATTATTTGTAGGTGTCGTTGTATAAGTTCCGTCAGGAGGAATTTGAAAAGGCATATGTGGAGCTACATGCGCTAGCCATAAAAACCAGGGTTTTGTTTGATTATCTATCCAAGATATTGCGCTATTGGTTAGATGTCTGGTTGCATATTCTTTTACTTGTTCTTCATTTTCTTCTGAATTTACTTTAGTCCAATCGTAATAATCATCTACCTGACTCGTAAAAACACCTTCATAATAAGGTACCCCAGAATCTTTTGGGTGGCTATAATTTTTATTATTCCCTCCAAGATGCCATTTCCCAATAAGTCCCATAGAATAATCTGTTGGGCTTTGCTCATTTATTTTCGTAAATAATGACGTATGGCTAGTATCTAAAATTAAGGGCGGTCTCATAACTCCTGTTTTAATACCATATTTACCACTCAGAATTGCTGCTCGTGTAGGAGAACATTGAGGAGATGCCCAACAGTTGGTAAAAGAAAGTCCTTTTTCCCTTAGTGAATCTAATGTCGGTGTAACAGGTAAATTAACGTTAATTCCAAATCCGGGAATAGCATCAATCCCTATATCATCTGCAATTATTAACAATATATTTGGTGATTGTTGTTGGCTAAAAGTTGAAGATGTAAAAAAAAAGAGTATCAAAATTGTTTTTAAAATTCTCATTTTTAATTTAATTTTTATTTATAAAATCTCTTTAAGCGAAATAATTTAAAATAATAGTATTTGAAATTTTAGACTTATTATTGTAACAAAGGTTTAATTTTGAGTCTAAATATTTATTTTTAAAAAAGTAAATTTGCAGTATTATATTAAATTGATATAAAATTTAGAGAGAAATAGACGCTATTTCTGAAAATGAAACTATTTTAGCAATCAAAACTTCACATGAAAAAATTAACAGAATTCGAAATAGAAAAAAAATTAGAATCTTTGCAGGATTGGGATTTTTATGAAAATGCATTGCACACCGATTTTGAATTTGACAACTTTAAAGACTGTATGTCTGCAATGAATAGAATTGCATTTGAATGCGAAGCTTTAAACCATCATCCTGAGTGGACCAATGTATACAATACATTAGATATTACGTTAACAACACATGACGCTAATGGCGTGACAGAATTAGATTTTAAATTAGCTAAAGCGATTAATACAATAGTAGAAGTTGAGGAATAGTATGAAAAAAAGAAGACTCCTTTTAGGGTTAATTTTAGTGGTTATTACCTCCTGTGAAAAAGATGATTATTGTATAAAAAATCCAGTAACTCCTCATTTAGTTTTACGTTTTTATGATGATTCCAATAAAGAAGCATTAAAAAGTGTGGATGAATTGTATGTCTGGGCAGCAGGAAAAGACAGTCTTTTTTCTGGGGTACAAACAGATTCAATCTACATTCCTTTGAACAGTACTAAAACTGAAACAATCTATTATTTTTCTAATGGAACATCTGTAAATACCTTTACAATTTCTTATACCCCAGAAGAAGAGTATGTCTCTCGTTCCTGCGGTTATAAGATGATCTATCAAGGGGTGAATTTTACATCAAATACCACATGGATTAAAAATTTTACACCAACAACACTAACAACTATAACCTCAGACAATGCAGCTCATGTTCAAATATATCATTAGCATTTGTTTCCTTTTTATTTCTGTTGTTGTATTGGCACAAGAACAACCAACAAAGGAAATTATAGATTCTGAAACAGACTCAATTGTTTATAAGACGAATTACGGATTAAGACTAGGTATCGATATTAGCAAACCAATAATGAGGCAATTCAACAGCACTTATAATGGCTTTGAACTCGTTGGAGACTTTAGGCTTTCTAAAGTGTTTTATGCTGCTTTAGAAATTGGCTTTGAAGAAGAAACCACACAAGAAGATTATACCAATTCAACCGCCAAAGGAAATTATATTCGGATGGGTTTTAATTTTAATGCATACAAAAATTGGTTAGATATGAACAATGAAATCTTTGTAGGATTTCGATACGGATTTAGTCTTTTTGATCACACCATAAATAGTTACACACCGAATGTAAACTCGACTTATTTTCCAGCTAATAAGATTACCAATTCCATAAAAGCTGAGGGATTAAAAGCACATTGGTCTGAATTTATTATTGGGCTAAAAGCAGAAACTTTTAAAAATCTCTTTGTTACATTTAGTGGTTCCTATAAAATTTTAATACGTGTAAAAGATCCGGAAAATTTTAAAACGCTATATGCTCCCGGATTCAATCGAATCTTTGAAAGTGGAACTGGTTTTGGTTTTAACTATACACTTACTTACTTAATTCCATTTAAAAAGAAATAAAAATAGAGTGCACTATTCAATTTTTAGTAACTTTAAAATTCTGAGTTTTAAAATAAAATATTATGAATAAAATACCAAGTGTAAATTTATCAGATTTTCTTTCTACTGATGCCAATAAAAAACAAGAATTTGTTAATCAAATTGGCCACGCTTATGAAAATATTGGCTTTGTAGCCTTAAAAGGACATTTTTTAAACGATCAATTAATTGAAGATCTGTATGTAGAAATAAAAAAATTTTTTGATTTACCAAATGCCACAAAAGAAAAATATGAAATTCCTCGAATTGGAGGACAACGAGGGTATGTTTCTTTTGGTAAAGAATCTGCAAAAGGTAAAAAAGAAGGAGATTTAAAGGAATTTTGGCATTTTGGTCAATATGTAGATGCAGACTCTATATATGCTAAAGAATACCCTAATAATGTTACGGTAGAAGAGTTAGAAAAGTTTAATGAAGTTGGGAAACAAACTTACCAAATGTTAGAAAAAACTGCTAAATATGTGCTTCGTTCTTTAGCACTGCATTTACACTTAGAAGAAACGTATTTTGATCATTTTATTATCAACGGTAATAGTATTTTACGACCAATTCATTATCCGCCAATACAAACAGAACCAAAAGGTGCTGAAAGAGCCGCAGCACATGGAGATATTAATTTAATTACCTTATTGATGGGTGCTCAAGGTAAGGGTTTACAGGTTCAAAATCATAAAGGAGATTGGATTGATGCTGTGGCAGCTCCTGACGAACTGATGATAAATGTTGGAGATATGTTATCGCGTCACAGTAATAATAAACTAAAGTCTACAATTCATAGAGTCACAAACCCTCCAAAAGAATTATGGGGAACTTCTCGATATTCAATTCCGTTTTTTTTACATCCCATTTCTGAAATGAAATTAGATGTTTTAGAAAATTGTATTGATGAAAACAATCCAAAACAATTTGAAGATATTACTGCAGGAGAATTTTTAGAGCAACGTTTAAAAGAATTAGGTTTAAAAAAATAAAATTCAATATTGAGATTTCTTTTTCTATAAAATATGGATTTAAAAGACTAAAATTATCTATTAAATTGAAGAAAATTCTCAAATTAACAACTCCTTATTAAAGGAAATGAAATTATCATATGGACTTAAAAGAGCAACTAAAAAACCTATTTCCAGAGCACAAAGAGACCGTTGAAGTAATCAAAGAAGAAGCTAATATTTGGTTACAAGAGGCCCCTATTATTTGTAAATACGAAAAGCGAAAAGGCAAACCTATTACAATATTAGAGGGCTATACAGGGGCTACTTCAGATTTTAAAATTCTCGCAAAGGAAATTAAAACAAAACTTTCTGTAGGCGGAAGCTTTAAAGATGATAAAATAATTATACAAGGAGATTTCAGAGATCGAATCATGTTACTGTTAAAAGAGAAAGGTTTCAAGGTAAAACGAGTTGGCGGCTAATTGTACCAAAATGTATAGAATTAAAATTCACAACTAAGGTTTTCAAAAAAACAGCTCATTTTTAAAATTTAAATTTCGTCTTACATGTCAATAAAAAAATCTGAACTTATCTTAAATCCAGATGGTAGCGTATATCATTTAAACTTAAAACCGAAACATATTGCTTCAACTATTATTTTTGTTGGAGATCAAAACAGGGTTGATAAAATTACTAAAAACTTCGATTCAATTGAATTTACAACACAAAAACGTGAATTCAAAACAACTACGGGAATCTATAAAAACAAACGACTTTCAGTTATTTCTACAGGGATTGGACCAGACAATATAGATATTGTTTTGAATGAGCTCGATGCGCTGGTTAACATTGATTTACAAACAAGAGAGCCAAAAGAAAATTCAACTGCTTTAACAATTGTTAGAATTGGAACCTCAGGATCTTTACAAGCAGATATCCCCGTAAATTCTTTTGTTATTAGTTCTTATGCATTGGATTTAAATGGCATGTTACATTCCTATAAAATAGATGAAATTTCTTCTCCTGAAATTGAAAATGCGTTTGTAAAACACACCAACTGGAGTTCTAAAAAAGCCGCACCGATTCTTATTAAAAACAATAAAGAATTAGAGAGAAGCATTGCTTCAGATCAAACCTTTAAGGGAATAACTGCTACTGCCGGTGGTTTTTATGGACCTCAGGGGAGAGTGTTACGTTTGGCATTACAAGACAGTGAATTGAACCAAAAAATTAATAGCTTTCGTTTTAAGGATCATAGAATTACAAATTTAGAAATGGAAACATCAGCAATTTACGGATTGTCTAAATTATTAGGGCACAAAGCCTGTTCTATTAGTGCAATTATGGCCAATAGAACCAATGGTACCTTCAGTGAAAATCCAAATAAATTAATGGAAAATTTAATAATATACACACTTGAAAAATTAGTTAAATAAATGACCCATTTAAAAATCGGTGGAGTTCCAGAGCATTTTAATTACCCCTGGTACATCAGTTTAAAAAATAAGGAATACAACAAACACTCTATCCAACTTCGTTGGCAAGATTTTCCCGGGGGTACCGGCGCAATGTGTACTGCCTTAAGAAATGGAGATTTAGATATAGCCATTGTACTTACAGAGGGTATTATTAAAGATATTGCTGCTGGAAATCCATCAAAAATTGTGCAAACATATGTAGAGAGTCCCTTACTTTGGGGTATTCATGTAAGTGCAAACTCATCATTTGAAAAAATTGAAGACTTAGAGCATGCTACCATTGCAATTAGCAGATATGGTTCAGGATCTCACTTGATGGCGATTGTAAATGCAACAAACCAAGGATGGGATATTAGTAAATTAAAATTTAAAGTTGTAGATCATTTACAGGGAGGAATTGAGGCATTATCTAATGGAAAAGCTGATTATTTTATGTGGGAACATTTTACCACGAAACCTTATGTAGATGCTGCTGTTTTTAGAAGAATAGACAACTGCCCTACTCCTTGGCCATGTTTTGTGATTGCAGTTAGAGAGGAAGTTTTAGAAAATAATTTTAAGGAGGTAAAAAAGGTTTTGGAAATTATTAATAATATAACAAGAGACTTTAAAAAAACAGCAGCTATTTCTAAAACTTTATCTAAAAGATACGATCAAGATGAAGACGATATTTTACAATGGTTAAAAATAACAGAATGGAATGCTGGAAAACCTATTACAGAGCGTTTAATTACAAATATGCAAAATAAAATGATTGCATTTAACGTTATCAAAGAGAAGAAAAAATCAAAAGAATTCATAAAAAATATGTATTTTTAAATTTTTTAAAAACATAAAATAATGAAAAAAATAATTTTTATTTCGCTGTGTATATTAAGTATTGTATGTTTCTCTTCTTGTAGAAGTACCTCAAGTCCTTGTGGTTTGGCAGACCAAACAGCACCTATTCAAAAAACCACTGAAACAGTAGCTTTCTCTTAAATAAGCTAATCTAGAATTCGATTTTTAGTTACCATTCGATTTCATTTTTTCCAATTAATTTTAAATATTCATTTGTCTTCGTAAAATGCTTAGACCCAAACCAACCTCTCCATGCTCCTAGTGGTGAAGGATGTGGTGCTGTAAATATTTTATGTTTTGATGTATTTATGAAGGCTGTTTTACTTTCTGCAAATTTTCCCCAAAGCAGAAATATTATATGTTCTTTTTTATCAGAAATCTTTCTTATAACGGCATCTGTAAAGGTTTCCCATCCTTTATTTTGATGGCTACCCGCTTCATTTGCTCTCACAGTTAAGGTTGCATTTAATAATAAGACACCCTGTGATGCCCATCTATCTAGATTTCCACTCAGAGGACAATCGATGCCAATATCATTTTTAATTTCCTTAAAAATATTAACTAAAGACGGAGGATGCTTTATGTGATCTTTCACAGAAAAGCATAAACCGTTAGCTTGTTGTTTGCCATGATAAGGATCTTGCCCAATGATGACTACTTTTACATCTGTAAAAGCACACAAATTAAATGCTGAAAAAATATCATTTTTATCCGGGTAACAGGTATATTTATTGTATTCAGACTCAACAAATTTGGTTAATTTTTTAAAATAAGGTTTAAAAAACTCTTGCTGCAAAATATTTTTCCAACTATCGGCTATTTTTACCTGCATTCTTTGTTATTTTTGTGACAAACTCAAAGATAGTATTTTGTACAAAAGTATCTCAAAAAAAACACTACAAGATTTAGAATTTTCTACCGTTTTACAACATATATCAAATCATTGTATTACCGGCTTGGGAAAAGAGAGCGTGCGTGAGATTAAACCTATTCATAGCAGAAAAAAATTATTTGTAGAATTGCATATGGTACATGAATACCTCTCTTCCTTTGAAAGTGAAAACAGGGTACCAAATCATGGTTTTGACACTATTACTGAGAGTATTAAACGGTTGGCAATAGAAAATAGCTTTTTAGAAACAGCTGCCTTTTTAAAAATTGCAGCAACTTCACTGACGGTGAATGAGTTGATAAAATTTTTTAAAAAGTTTCAACTCCAATTTCCAACTTTTTATACACGTTCTCAAAAAATAGAATTCACGACCTATATCAATGATGAAATTAAAAAAATCATTGATATTTCTGGTGAAGTAAAAAACAATGCTTCTCCTGTTTTAAAACAAATTAGAAGAGACATCAATAGTATTCGTGGTAAAATTGGTGCCAGTTTTTCAAGCGCTTTGTCAAAATCTGTTGCTGCAGGATATTTAGATGATATCAAAGAAACAATTATAGACAATCAACGTGTTTTAGCTGTTTCTGCAATGCATAGACGAAAAGTATCAGGAAGTTTATTGGGGTCTTCGAAATCTGGTAATATTGTCTATATAGCTCCACAAGCGACACTCGCTTACAGCAGAGAATTTCAGAATTTAGTTTATGAAGAAAAGCAAGAGGTACTTAAGATATTACGCGCTTTGGCAGAAAGAATTCGCCCTTTTACCTCACTTTTAGAAGCTTATATCATATTTTTAGTACAGACAGACGTGGCGGGAGCAAAAGCTAAATATGCAAGAGAGATGAATGCTGTTTTGCCTAAAATTACGAGCGAAAAAAAAATTTATTTTAAAAATGCCGTACATCCTATTTTATGGAGAAAAAATAACGAACAAAGTTTAGAAACAATTTCTCAAACCATAGAGTTGAGTGAGGAACAACAAATTATTGTTATTTCTGGTCCAAATGCTGGCGGTAAAAGTATCACATTAAAAACAATAGGTCTTTTACAATTAATGTTGCAAAGTGGTATTTTAATTCCGGTAGATGAACGGAGTCAAACCTATGTTTTTGATAGTATTTTAACGGATATAGGAGACAATCAGTCTATTGAAAATCAATTGAGTACCTACAGTTATCGCTTAAAAAATATGCGTCATTTTTTACGAAAATGTAATGAAAATACCTTGTTTTTAATTGATGAATTTGGGACGGGTTCTGACCCTGAATTGGGAGGGGCTTTGGCAGAAATTTTCTTAGAAGAATTTTATGAAAAAAAGGCTTTCGGAATTATTACCACTCACTACTCCAACTTAAAAGTATTGGCAAACGAATTAGACAATGTTACCAATGCCAATATGCAATTTGATGAGCGTTCTTTAGAGCCATTATACAAATTATTTGTTGGGCAAGCGGGTAGTTCTTTTACCTTTGAAGTTGCCCAAAAAAACGGGATTCCATATAGTATAATCAATAAGGCAAAAAAACGAGTAGAAACTGAAAAAGTACGGTTAGATAAAACCATTTCTAAACTTCAAAAAGAAAGAAACAGGTTACAAAAAAATTCTGATAATTTAGAAAGTCAGCACACAAAAGGAAAAGAATATTTGACTAATTTACA
>JAQWIO010000052.1 GCA_029248845.1 Polaribacter sp.
TATTGTTATTTTTAGTAAATGAAACTTAAATTGAAACACAACAAATAAACAATCAAGATCTGTCTCTACAAATGTGAAACAATCTGTTTTCTTGAGGATATTAATTACTTTAATATTATTGAACTAATTAAAGAATAATGCGTGTTTATAATTTTTCTAAAAAAACATACCTAAACCTAGCATAAAATAGTATTCATAAATTGAATTTCTAGTTCTTAATTATTTTTTTATAAAGGAGGTCACTGTTGGTTTGAATTTGTAATAGATAAATTCCGTTTTTAAAATCGGTTACATCTAATTCTACTTGCTTTTGGCTAAACTTATAAGTTTTATATAATTTTCCATTAATACTATATAACTTGATGCTATAAATTTCACCTATTGAAGAATTTATGTTTAAAATGTCTGAAACTGGGTTGGGAGAAAGGCTCACAAAAGTTTCAGATTGAATCGTATTTACAGATAAACTAGTAGCAATATCTTCCTCAGCTACCCAACTACTTGCTAAACTATTATCTAATCCCAAACTAATAAGTTTAAGAAATGTACCTTCACCATCAGCATTTTCAGGCCATGGCAATACATCATTGTAGGTAACTTGATCAATAATATTTCCGTACCCATCTCTTAATAGTATCTCTTGTCCGTCATTAGATAAACTTCTTGAAAACTCATCAAAAGGTTCAAAACCATAACGCTCTTTAAAAGATTCACTTTCATTTGATAAATAAATTGATTTCTGAGCATTAATAGATGCTCCAGAAGGAAACTGGTACGTGAGTCCTAAGCCACCAATGTAAATCCCTGTTAAATCAACAGTAGATGAACTGTTGTTGATTATTTCTATGAATTCAAAATCGCTTGAATCCATGTCTGCTTGTACCAAAGGATGGTAATTTATTTTAGAAATAACCAAAGGAGGAGTTGTTACATTGTTGCACAAACTTGTATTAGACAATTGACCTGAAATCCAATTGATTCGCTCGATAATAAATGTTTTTAACGCAACAATCTGTTGTTCAAATTCCCCCGTAGAAGATGAAAGGGTTTCTTGTCTCGCGGCAGCCTCTGAAATGAGTGTTTTAGTCGTATCGATAAGTTCAAAAATTGAATTGGAATTCAATGGCATTCCAGGAGCAATAAGCTCTTGCCAACGCTTGGTTAAATAGCACTTAAATAATGGATCATTAAACAAATCTCTCCAAAATTGAGGCCCTGTATTTTCTCCATCATCAAATTGCCAAATATCTGTTTTACTTCTGTCGTACCCCCATTGAAATAGGTCATTTCCGAATGTTAAATTAAAATCCCAAATAGGCCCTGCTCTTAACTTTCCATTTCGATCTTTATGAAAAAAGGAACTAAACTCATACCCATCTGCATTGGAAGAGATTTCATTGAGGATTATAAAGTCTATGAAAGAAGGAATATCAATAACTGAGGGATAGCCATTTGTTATGGAGGTATTTCGCTGTCCTGCATAATTTGCAAGCGTTTCAAATTCATTTTTAATATAGTTATTTTGTACTGGGGTTACTGTAGTCGGTTTCGGATGCTCATGAACAAAATTACTAGACCAACCTGAGCTATTAGGCATAGACCATGCTGCTACATCCGCCCCTTCTGTCTTATCTGCTTTGGTAATATAGCCCCCTGTTAGCTTGGGAAACGTTACATCAGTTTCTTTAATTTTTTTGATATCTATTCGACTATCATCTGCTTTTAATTTTTCTTGCAACACGTAAATACCTTGAAAATCTCCATTCAATATCACTTCACAATAACGACCTCTTGAGGCATAGTTCCCTATTAAATTTGAAAGTTTATAACTGAGGAAATCTCTCATAAAGGAGGGATCATAGGCCAAACCATTCAAAATCCAGTCATTTTCTTTTGGCATTTCAAGAAAGGATACATTTACTTTTTCTCCTTGGTCGTCATAGGGAGTGAATGCATATTGTTTTTTTGCTAAAAGGCTCGAAGAAGATCCTCGATATTCAATTTTGATAGCACCACTGTAGTCAAGAACTGAAGAATTATTACTATCTGTAAGATAATTACGTCCACCATTCTCTCTGTAGATGATTTTCATCGTAGCATCTATTTTGGGATCATTGGGGATGCTTTGACCCTGAGCTGTCTCAATGATAACAATTGGCAAATTAGAAGACACGAAATTAACATCTGGTACAACTTCTGGCACTTCAAACCAACTCGGTGTTTCTCTATAACTTACATTGCTGTTATTTAGACCAACAGACAAAACAGGAATAGCAGTTAAGTCAGACGAAGTTAAATTATAGTTGTGCACTTGAACAGCAAGAATATTGACACCTGATGTTAAAAGTGCATTATCAACCTCATAACGTTCTGGAACAATTCCTTGGTATAAATTTGCTTCCCGATACGCATCACTCGGTTGATTAAAATTAGGAATCGTTCCTGTGACTAAATTTCTTGCAATCTCTTGTCCGTTTAAATATGCAACGAAACCGTCATCATAATCGATATCTAAAAGTACAGATTCTATTTCTGACACATTTGAAATAAAGAATTTTTTTCGAATGTATACAGACATCGTTGGAGACAAAATAGTAGCATCATCATTATCACCATACCCAAAACCTGAATGACCAGTACTCCAACCAGAAGCATTAAATCCAGATTGATTCCAAGTTACATTAGGTTGTGAAGTTGGTACTAAATAGTGCCATTCATCACCAGGTAAAACAACACTTTCCCAATGGTTAACTTGGGCAGCTGTTAGAAATGAGGAAAAAATGCAAACTAAATATAAGTATCGCATGAGAAAATGACTTTTAAGAAAATGAAAAACAAACTATTTACTATTTGATATAAAATTAATAATTATAGTTTGTAAAATAATAAATATTACCCATACAAAAAGTATACATCTTAAAAATTGAATCAATTTAAAGATTAAAAAGACAATATTGAGGGAATTTTGGAACGATTTTTTATGTAGGCATATACCCTTTTTTACCTGTTTTCATGACATCTGACCGATTAAAGGACATTGTTTTTATTTCTTTATAAACCTAATCGGAGAAGTTTTTAAGGATAATTACCAATAAAAAAACGCCATTTATGAATGGCGTTTTTTTTAACGTTAAAGCAATCTTAAAGCTTAGATTCGTTCCAAAGCTCGTTAGATTTTACTATTTTTCCGTCATTATTAAATCTGTGATTTAACATTACAGGAATTGTAATTAATTCATTGTTCAATTTACGTTTTAAGGTAAGTCTCCACCAAGATTGTACATAATAAGCTTGAGACTCAAATTCGTAATACTTTATCCATTTATTATCTAAACTCTCTACAGAAAAGTTATTTAAAAATTCAGCTTGCATAGCTTTAAATTGATCCATACTAAGGGCTTCGCTTTCCCAATCATTAAACAAACCGTCAAATTTAGCATCTGCAGTAAAAGCTTCAAAGAAATGATCCAAGTTTCCATATTGCAATGCGTAGATTGCTTTTCTTACAGTATTGATATTAGGATGGTTAGAATATATTGTTCCATCACTTAATTCTTTCCTACTTCTCCAGCTTTCACTGAAAGGGTTTTGATTCATATACAAACGAACAAAGCCAATCTTATTTTCAGCAGTTACAACATATTGTGCGTGTCTAGGCTGACTAAATTTAATACCTGTTTTTCCTCCTACTCCAGACATTACTGTCCAGGCATAAACCCAGGTCAATTTCTTAAAGTTCTCATCTTTATATTCTATAGCATCAGGATAAGCGTTAGCTCCACTCTTTAAAGAAAAGTATCTATTACTAGTATTCCAATTATTAATATTTTGGATAAACTGCTGCATACATTTCATTGATGACATTAATAACCGGATGCTCTATATAAACATTTCCATTCTTCTTTTTTTGTGCAAATACTACTGTACTTGCTACAATAAATAATATTGTTAATTTTGTTTTCATTGTCCTGTGTAATATTAATTGTTAATAAAAAGTTATTTTAGATTATTTACAAAATGAATAGTTTTTTTTTGTTAAAACAATAAAATTTGAAATATTCTTCTTAAAATTATATTGATGTATCCTATTACAGCAATCTACTCTTTTGTAGTATCTTTGATTTTTAAACCCAATTAATTTTCTAAAAATTATTCATACAATGTTAAAAGTATCAAGTATTTTGTTGTACATACTTTCAATAAGTTTTCTTGGTTATTCACAAACTAAAAAAACTTCTATGGAATCATTATATGATATTAAAATAAAGAGGATTGATGGAGAGATTATTGATTTAAACATTTATAAAGGAAAAAAAATATTGTTTGTAAATGTAGCATCTGAATGCGGATTTACCTACCAATACAAGGGCCTTCAAGAGGTCTACTCTAAATACAAAGAGAAACTGGTCGTTATAGGTTTGCCATGCAATCAGTTTAATGGTCAAGAACCTGGTACAGAATTGAAAATAAAAACATTTTGCCGTTTAAATTATGGTGTTGATTTCCCATTGACCTCAAAAATTGAAGTAAAAGGGAAAAATCAGCATGAGTTATACCAGTGGTTAACAATGAAAAGTAAAAATGGAAAGAAAAATTCTTCTGTAAAATGGAACTTTCAAAAGTATTTGGTAGATGAAAAAGGTCAACTCGTAGATGTTTTTTATTCATTTACAAAACCTATGAGTAAGAAAATAACCAAACTGATTTAATTAAACTTCTAGACAATACGTGTTATGACGTCCTGAAATAAACCTTACAAAATTATTTACATCTTTGTAATAGTCTGGTATCGTTTGTGTAAATAAATTAGTTGAGCATAATACCTAGAGTTCAAGTTTGATACACTTCTTTTTTTTTTTTTGGGGGGGGGTAAAAAAATACCCCTCTATAAATTTAGAGAGGTATACTTAATAATTACTTCTATTTATTATTAAAAACCCTCTCCAGGTTTTGCTATTGAAGATGCAGCTTGTGCTTTTTGTGGATTTAAAACTAAATAGGTTCCCAATGCAGTTAGCGCTGCATATTTGCTGTAAGATCCGATCTTTTTTAAAGCATCTTTACGCGTAATTTCTTGAGAAGTGTTTTCTATTTGTTTTTTCATTGTGATAATTTTTAACTATTATTTTTGTAAGCTTATTTTTTTTATTAATGATTCCGGTTTCTGTAGAAAGTTGAACAACATATACCCCTTTTTTTAGGTTTGGTAATGCAATGTCATAAAAGAATTGCCTTCAATTGTGACAACACCACCTGCTACCCTTAAATTTTTGAGCAGTTACAGTAAATCCCAAAATGTAAATTAAAACTATAAGTATTTTTTCAATTTATTTTTTTACTGATTAAATTATAGCTGCTAAATTAAATTAAATTATTGTATTACAATTAATAAAATCCAATTTATATTTTTAGTAACTTTAATACTTTCTTTACTTTGTATCGTAAAAGATAAGTTACTTCTGTAATTACCTTATAGTGAGCTAATTATTTGGCATAAATAAACCCACAACGTTTTATATTGTGGGTTTATTCGTTTATGTATAAAATCTATTCAGCAATTACTCTTTCATTAACATAAAAAGTTTGCACTTTCCCATTTACAATTAGTGCATCATGTACTTGATTTACTTTTACTTCTTTCCCTTCAACAGTAAGAGTTAGCTCATGACCAGAAGTTACATATTTTCTTAAAACCCCATCTTTGTTAGTAAATTCATTCGCAATCGCATATTTAGTAACCCATTTAGGATTATTATTTGCAAACCATTCATTTAAAAAAGCAACATGAGCTTCTGTCCCGTCTATAAACTCTCCTCTAGGCCCGTATGCTTTAAACCCTTCCTCCGCATTCAATCCTTTGATCGTCTCCATATCTTGTTCGTTGTGAGCTTTGATGTATTTCTCCCAAACCGCAACTGTTTCCATATCCCCACCAAAAAGGGGAGTCTTAACTCCTTCTGTAACATCAAATCCAATTGCTTTTGGAACTGCAATAGCTTCTGTAGTTGAAGAGTTTGTACAAGATAGCATTAGCAATGAAATTGCTGATAATAACATTATTTTTTTCATATTAAATTGATTTAAGTTAGTCTAGTAAATATAAAAATTAATTGCTAAACGAAATGTTTAAATTAATAACGCTAAAAAAAAGAAATCATTTTTTGTATTGATGGGGGTTTTCTCTAATTCCATTTTTAAATAACATCCTCACTGTTTTTCTAAGACCATTGTCTATTCTTAAAAATAGATCTGTTATTTTTTGAGTAGATCTTCCCCTAAATAGTGTAATATGAAAACGATCAATTGGTGACAAAGGAACTTTGGAAAAATAATAATTAGAGACACAAGCCCGTATATCATTTGTTTTGACTTTATTGACCGCATGCCAAGATTTTTGATGCGTGGCCATAACAACCAATCTATTATACTTGCTCTCTATTTCAATTGGGGCATACTCCAAACCATTGTTCCATAACTCTAAATTTCCGCCATTTTCTAATTTCCAATTTGGCGAAACATAAAAAAGTAAATTTAAAACCCTCCAAAGCTTTTGATCTTTATCATGTGAATTGTCTATGTGCGGTTGCAAATAATTATCTTTTTTCATTAAAGAAACTCCTCCAGCATATAAATTTTCATCAGGTAAAACATCCTGTAAACCGCAAATCTCTGAAATAATAGAAACTATTTTTTCTTCTTGGAAAGCATAGATTACTTCCTCTAATAGAGGGGCATACTTATTCATTTGATAGGCTACGTATTTGTACTCTCTTATATTTTTTTTCAACTCTGAATCTGATAGTTTTGGCAAATTTTGATAAATTTCCTCAATCAGGTCCATGGGTAATAAGTTGTCAATATAAAAATAACCTATTTCATTTTTACGCTCTGAAAATTGCTTTTTCAGGGCTTCTTTTTCAATTGTTAATCTCTTGAAAATTAAAGATGCTATTTGCTTTCTATGATTCATTTATGATTTTTCTGAGCTCTAAAATACAACAACTTTTTGTAACGTTTCTAAGTCTTTAAAGAAACTAAAAACACACATTACAAACACCCATTGTTGTTTCTAAAAGTTTTTTTCTTAAAAATGATTATTTGTATCTATATTGCAGTAAATATTGCAGTAAACAATACCAATTGAAAAAAATTATTATCTCTGTCTCTAACGACCTTACAACAGATCAACGCGTAGCCAAGGTTTGCAATACTCTCCATAATGCAGGATTTCAGATTTTATTAATTGGCAGAAAACTTCAAAACAGTAAACCTTTGAAAAGAAAATATCAAACAAAAAGAATATCCCTATTTTTTCATAAGGGTATTTTGTTTTATGCTGAATTAAATATTCGCTTATTTTTTTTGTTATTATTTCTTAAAAAAAATGTTTTATTAGCAAATGATTTAGATACATTACTTCCTAATTATATGGTAAGCAAGCTTCTCAGAAAAAAACTGGTATTCGATAGTCATGAATTGTTTTCAGAAATCCCCGAGTTGGTACATCGTCCTTTTGTAAAAAAAATATGGATACGTCTAGAAAACCAGATGTTACCAAAATTAAAAAACGCCTATACCGTTTGCGATAGTATTGCGAATTATTATGCTGAAAAATATCAAACAAAATTCAATGTTATTCGCAATCTCCCTGTAAAAAAAAATAGTATATCATTCAGCAAATTATCTTTTAATACTTCTGGAAAAAAAATAATTATTTATCAAGGAGCCGTGAATATGGGTAGAGGTTTGGAGTTTATAATTGACACCATGCCATTTCTTTCCAACTGCATTTTATTCATTGTTGGAACTGGAGATATTATAAAGAAGTTAAAAAAGCTTGTGGCACATAAAAACTTAGAAAAAAAAGTGAAATTCTTAGGTCAACTTCCTCCAAAAAAACTTCAAACAATTACGCCTTTGGCAACACTAGGAATAAGTATAGAGGAAGATTTAGGCTTAAACTACCGATTTGCTTTGCCCAATAAAATATTTGATTACATACAAGCGGAAGTCCCTATTTTAGTTTCTGATTTACCAGAAATGAAAAGGATTGTAACCGACTATAAAGTAGGCGAAATTGTTACAAACAGAGAGCCCAAAAAAGTGGCAAAACAAATTAAAGAACTACTAAAAAAAGATTTTTCTAGTGAATTAAAAGCCGCAAAAAAAACATTAATATGGGAACATCAAGAAAACGAGTTATTAGCTATTTTCAAAAATTTAAAATAACTATTTTTAAAGAAAATCATATTTATTCATTTGATATCCATTAAATTTATATTCTCTAAAACTATCTTTTGCTACTGTTTTACCCAACCTTGGAAATTGATTGTAAATTGCTAAAAGAATTTCTTCATGTAATAACGTCTCTAAACAAAAAAATAACTGACTTTTACTGGCTAAAAACTGCTCCTTCGTTGTCAATATAATTGGCTTAAGGCTTTGATAAATTAACCTCAAAATAGGGTTCTCTATTCATTATATCTCTGTTTTAAGAAACACAAATAACTAATTTTCAAGCAATTTAAATAAAAAATAGATGAATATTGGATTGTCTTTTTCTCAAAATAAGTTGAAAATCTCCCTACAATATTTAAAAAGCCAAATAAGTTTATATAATTTACAATCTTTAATAAATTTCCTTCTTTATTAGAAATGAAATTTTGCTGTTCTAAAAAAATAATATTTTCCATTGCTTGTTTTGTTTTTAACACAAAGGTAACATCATCATCGAGACCAAGATGATAAACCTCATTTTTAATATGAACAATTTTATAATTTTCAACTTTTAAGTGCAACGAAAACAATAAATCTTCTCTTCCATATTTTTTTAGTTTTTCTTCAAACCGTATCCTTTTAAAGACCTCTTTAGAAATTAAAAAATTAGAAGTAAAGAAAAACTTATACGCCTGTTTTTTTCTCTTCCCTAATTTAATTTCCTCGTAATTTATACCATATTTATAGCGAAGTAATTTTTTGTTTTCATCCGTTTCTATATATTTAATACCCCCACAAAAAACAACACTGCTGTTATTTTTAATGGCCTTTAAATAATTCTGAATAAAGTCAGAATCTGTTGGTAAAACATCACTATCTAAAAACAGCATCCACTGATATGATGATTTTTTTGATAAATAATTTCGAATTGCACTTCTGCCTATATTCTCTTTTAAAGCGATAAAGCTTCCAAATGCTAGGGTATTTATCTCTTGATTAAACTGATTTAATACAGATTTAGAACCATCATCTATACAAATAATTTCGAATAAAATATTTAAATCTAGCAATTGTTTATGAAGCTCTTTAACTAAAGAAACAGCATTATAATTGTATGTAGGGATAAGAACTGAAAGCATTAGACAAGAGCTTTTTGAGCAACTTCAAAGAGTTCTCCTGCTTCACATTTAAGCGTTTTTTGTTTGAATTTTACAAGTAGTTGATAATCATGAGTAGCCATTAAAATAGTTTTTCCCGATTTATGGATTTCATTTAAAAGTTCCATAACTTCTAGTGAAGTTTTAGGGTCTAAGTTTCCTGTTGGTTCGTCCGCTAAAATTAATTCTGGATCATTTAATAAAGCTCTCGCTACCGCAACTCTTTGCTGCTCTCCTCCTGATAGTTCAAACGTTTTTTTGTAGTATTTTGTTTTCATACTAACTTTACTCAAGACCTCCTCAATTTTCAGCTTTATCTGTTGTTTATTTTTCCAGCCAGTAGCTTTTAAAACAAATTCTAAATTTTCAAAAACAGTTCTATCATTTAATAATTTAAAATCTTGAAAAACAACTCCTATTTTTCTTCTTAAAAAAGGAATTTCTTTTTCTTTTAGATTTTTTAAATCAAAATCAACAATATTACCAATACCTCTTTGTAACCTTAAATCTCCATATAGCGTCTTAATTAGGCTACTTTTCCCACTACCTGTTTTGCCAATTAAATAGTAAAAATCTCCTTTATTCATTGTTAAATTCACTTTAGACAAGACCAAATTATCTCTTTGATAGATGTCGGCATTTTCTAAATATAAAACTGGTTTTTCCATAAAAATAACTTATTTTACAAACTTAAAAGTTTCTATCGATTTTATACTATGATTTACAAACAATTCTTACTTATGAAATGAAATTTTGCTATTTTTATCTACTACAATCAAACAAAATTTTAAAATGTTCGTTATTGATTTTAAGTATCAAAAATAAACGAATGAAAGTTGCTTTTTTAATAAAACCTTTTTTAACGTATTTTATTCTACTAATATCTAGCATACACTATAGTCAACAAACTATTGAAGATGCCCATATATTAACAAAATATAATGAGGCCCTAAAATTATTTAATACGAAAGCATATGCTGCTGCTCAGAAAAAATTTGTATCAATTATTGATAATGATGTAAATCGTCCTTCCTTAAAATCTAATGCAAGTTATTATGATGCAATGTGCTCTTTAAGACTCAATAATCCAGAAGGGGATAAAAAAATACTCACTTTTATTGAAGAGAACCCTAACAGCAATAAAATAAATAAAGCTTTTTTTAATGTTGCGAACTATTACTTTGCAAACAAAAAAGCTGCCCATGCCCTAAAATGGTTCCAAAAAGTAAATATTGATATTATTTCGATAAAAGATCGGAAAGAACTTAATTTTAAAATGGGCTACGCATTTTTAGTAACAAAAAACTTAAATTTAGCTAAGAAAAAATTTCTCCCATTAATCAACGATTCCAAGTATGGGAATGATTCTAGATATTATTACGGCTATATTGCTTACAAATTAGAAGACTATGGCATGGCTGAATCTACCTTAAGGGAGATTGCTGATAACGAATCGTATCGTGCAGAAATCTCATATTATTTGTTGGATATTAGTTTTCAATCTGCAAAATTTGAACGTTGTATTAGTATTGGAAAGAAACTTCTTACTTCAGCTAAAAAAAATGAAAAATCAGATATTTCTAAAATAATTGGAGAAAGCTATTTTAATTTAAAAAAATACAAAGAAGCAATCCCTTTTTTAAAAGATTATACTGGAAAAAAAGGAAAATGGAACAATACTGACTTTTATCAACTAGGATTTGCATATTACAAACAAAGCGATTTCGAAAATGCCATTCGCTATTTTAATAAAATTATTGATGAAAAAAATTATGTTTCACAAAATGCTTATTCTTATTTGGGTGAATGCTATCTTAATTTAGATAAAAAAATAGAAGCTTTAAATGCATTTAAAACTGCTTCTGAAATGGATTTTAATAAAAATATTAAACAAGATGCTGCATTAAATTACGCTAAGTTGAGTTATGAAGCTGGAAACCCTTTTAAAAGTGTAGCCGAGGTTTTACAAAATTATTTAAAGGCATATCCAAAATCAAAAGCATCTGAAGAGATTAGTGGGCTAGTAGTTTCTTCATTCCTTCATCAACAAGATTATATCGGTGCCTTGGAGTTTTTAAATCAGAAAAAATCTAAAAAAAACAGTGCGCTAATTTCTGAAATTTCTTTATACAGAGGCTCTCAATTATTTAATAATGATCAATTAAAGGAATCACTGCCCTTTTTTATAAAAGCTAAAAAAGCAACAGAAGTCTCAATTAAAGAACGTGCTCAATATTGGGAAGCTGAAACTTTATACAGATTAAATAAATACCAAGACGCTTTGACTAAATTTAGCAGATTAAAAAATGAATTAAATTCAGAAAAGGATGTATTTATTTTAATTGACTACCACATAGGGTATAGTAATTTTAATCTCAAAAATTATAAAAAGGCTTCAATTGCTTTCAACAATTTTTTAAAAACCGATACTAAAGAAAAAGAACTAAAAAATGACGCTTTGATTCGTCTAGGAGATAGTTATTTTGCAATGAGAAATTATGAAAAAGCGATTAACTCTTATTCTAAAGTACTTAAAAAAAATGACGCTAACTCAGATTATGCTCAGTATCAAATTGGAATGAGCTATGGGTTTTTAGAAAATAATAAACTAAAAATTGAAGCACTTAGGTATTTGGTAGCTAATTTTAAGAACTCAAATTTAATGGATGATTCCCTATTTCAACTTGCTTCAACTTATACTATTGTTAAAGAAAATAAAGAAGCACATCTTTCGTATAATCGGTTAATACAAAAATATCCCCACAGTATTTTTATCCCAAAAGCTTGTGTTAGACAAGGGTTGTTATATTATAATGACAATCAAATTGAAAAGGCTCTAGAAAAATTCAAGAAAACAACAAGTCAGTTTCCCAATTCTCCTGATGCTCTTGAAGCAGTTGCGAACGCACGAAATATTTATATTGATACGGGTAATCTCAATGAATACATAAATTGGATTAAAACTTTAGATTTTATTAACCTTACCAATTCGGATATTGACAATACTTCTTTTGCTATTGCTGAAAAAAAATATTTTGAATCTAAAATAGCAGGAGATATTATCAACCCGCTCTTAAAATATATCGAATCTTTTCCTAATGGAATACATCGATTAAAGGCAAATTATTATTTGGCTGACATTTTCTATAAAATAAAAAAAATAGACAAAGCTACAATGTATTATAAAATTGTTTTGGCAGAAGAACAAAATGATTTTAGTGAAAACTCACTTTTCAAATTATCACAAATATTTCTACAAAAAAAAGAATTTAAAAATGCACTTGCGTATCTAAAAAGATTAGAACAAGAAGCATATGCTACAGAAAATATTTTATTCGCTCAACGTAATTTAATGAAAGTATATTATGAAATAGCTAATTATAAAACGGCTCTAAAGTATGCGAGAAAAATACTTTTAAAAGACAAATTAGATATTAAATTAGAGTATAATGCTAAAATAATAATTGCACGTGCTTCCTTTAAAATTGAGGACTTTTTTACGGCTGAAGAATATTATATTGAGGTGGCAAGAAATACTTCTGGTGTGTTAAAAGCTGAAGCTCTTTATTATATTGCATTTTTAAAAAACCGACAAAAAAACTTTACCGAATCTAATAAGGATATTCAAAATCTAATTGCAAATTATTCTACTCATAAATATTGGGCTGTAAAAAGTTATATCATAATGGGTAAAAATTACTATGGTTTAAAAGATATATATCAAGCCACTTTTGTATTGGAAAATATCATCAAAAATTTCAAGCAGTTTGAGGATATTGTGGAGGAAGCAGAAAAAGAACTAAAGAAAATTAAAGAAAACGAATCTAAAACTAATAATTCTGTTACTCCTTTCAAGAAGAAAGACGAAGATATAAAGGGTTCAAAAAAAAATAAAATTTAATGAAAAAAGTCTTCACATTATTTTTAATATTTTTTTCTTTTTTAAGTTTCATCGCTCAAAAGAAAGAACAAATTAAAGACACTATTAGAACAGAAATTGTAAACGTCATCACCGAATATAACCCTAAAATTGCCAATGCAAAGAAAATTCAAAAAAACCCAATCATTAAAGTGCTTGAAAAAAATAAAAAGAAAAAATTGAAATACACTATTTCCCCTGCAACTGTAGTCTCTACTTTTATTCCTAAAAGTGGAGTTGTTAAAGGGATTGATGTTGGCATAAAAGAACGCCTTTATACGAATTATGTAGCCGCTGGTTTTGGAAATTACTCCTCTCCTTATTATGAAACTTTTTTACACCAAAATACTCGTTTAAAAAATGAATTTGGTTTAAATACCAAATATATTGCATCTCAAAATAATATTACAAACTCTGTATTAAATTCAACTTTTTCAAACTTCAATCTTGGTGCTTTTTACAAAAAACAAGATCGCTATTTCGATTGGAAAGTGAGCTTAAACTCAGAAAGAAATTTATACAATTGGTATGGCTTACCAGATATTCCTTTGAATAAAGAAACAATTGATTCTATTGACGAAAAACAACTACACAACTATTTTGATTTGGTAGGAGAATTTAATTTTGAGGATTCCTATTTAGATTGGGGAAAAATAAAAACATCCTACTTTACAGACCGTTTCAAAAGCAATGAACTATTTGTAAAATTAGAAACAAAATTAAAACTTCCTTTAACTATCATCAACTCACAATTAAATGATATCTCAGTAAAATCTAGTGTAGAATTTTTAAAAGGTAAATTTAAAAATAGTGCTGTAGGTTCTAATAAATATTCGATTACTACAATTGATCTAAACCCTCAATATAAAATAAACTATAAAAAATTCATTCTTGATGCAGGCATGAAATTTATTGCTTCTTTAGATTCTAAAAACAATGCAAATAATATTTTCATACTTCCTAATTTCTCTATTCAAAGATCTTTAATAAAAAATCATCTACAGCTTAATGTAGGGTTTTCAGGTGATTTATACACAAACACGTATAAAGGTTTCACTGAAAAAAACCCATATGTTTCACCAACCCTTTTTATCACTCAAACTCTAGAAAAATCTAATTTCAATATTGGTTTTAATGGAAAAATAATTAATGACCTGAACTTTCAATTTAGAACCAGTTTTATCACAGAAGAAGACAAACCTTTGTTTGTCAGAAATGACTCAAGTTATGATGGTACTAATAATTCTATTTTAAATGGGTATGAATACGGAAACTCTTTTAAGGTTTATTATGATGATGTTAAAACCACTTCAATATTTTCAGAAATAGAATACGATTATTCAAAAGAAATAACATTTAGCGTTCAAGGAGTTTATCATATTTATACCCCAGAAAACTCCTTAAAAGCTTGGAATCTACCTAATATAGAAGCATCGTTTTCAGCAAAATATAGGAATCATAACTGGTTTACTAATTCTAATATATTTTATAGTAGTGAAAGACAAGATCTTCTTTATAGTGGAACAAATTCATCAGAAACGCTACAATCTTTTGTAGATATTAATGTAAACGGAGGGTATCATTTTAATGATAAGTTCACTCTTTTTCTAAAACTTAACAATCTTTTAAATACCAATTACCAACGTTTTGCAAATTTTAATACACAAGGTTTTCAAGCTTTAGGTGGTTTTACCTATAAGTTTGATTTTTAAATCTATACTATTAAAATTCAATAAATAAGAGCCTCTTTTTAACAAGCAAAAATAGTTGAACATAATTTTAAAACGTATTTACTTTTCACGATTTCTAAATTATGACTAAATAATTGATTTTATAAAATCATCCATTTTACCAATACCATGATTCCCTAAATTCTTAATAAATGCAGAACCAATAATCGCTCCATTTGCATATTTACAAGCAGTATTAAAAGTAGATTTATCTGAAATACCAAAACCAATGATCAATTTACTTCTTAAATTCATTGCTTTTATTCTTTTAAAATAATCCATTTGAGTATCTGAAATCTCTCCTTTTGCACCAGTTATTGAAGCCGAAGCAACAACGTATATAAAAGATTTTGTATAAGAATCTATTTTATGTATTCTATTGTCTGAAGTATGAGGTGTGATTAAAAATACATTTGTAATCCCATATTTGTCAAATAGCTCTTGGTAATGATTTTCATATTCTACCATTGGTAAATCAGGAATTATTAGAGTATCTATTCCACAATCGACCACTTTTTGACAAAATTTATCTTCACCATATTTTAATAACTGATTCAAATATCCCATCAAAACTAAGGGTGTTTTATTCGTTTCTTTAAGAGTCATTAATTGTTGAAAAACAATGTCTAAATTGATTCCGTTTTCTAATGCTTTGTGACTACTCTCTTGTATTGTTGGTCCATCTGCCAAAGGGTCTGAGTAGGGTAAACCAACTTCAATAAAGTCGACTCCATTTTTCTCTAACACTGAAATTACTTTAGTGGTATCGTCTAATTTTGGATATCCACAAGTAAAATAAATAGACAATAAGTTTTTGTCTTTTTTCTGAAATAATTCTTGAATCGAATTCATAGCCTACTCTTCTAAATGTTTGATATAAATTTCTAAATCTTTATCTCCCCTACCCGATAAATTTACTACTACAACTTGATCTTTGGTAAACTTAATTTTTGGTAAAACAGCCAAAGCATGGGCTGTTTCTAAAGCCGGAATAATTCCTTCTATCTTTGTCAGCTCAAATGCAGCTTCTAGGGCTTCTTTATCTGTTGCATTCATAAAGTTTGCTCTTTTACTTTCATACAAGAGAGCATGCAACGGTCCAACTCCAGGATAATCTAGGCCTGCAGAAATAGAATACGGTTCCTTAATTTGCCCATATTCATCTTGCATTAAAATGGTTTTACTCCCATGAATAATACCAACTTCTCCTAGTTGAGAAGTGGCAGCACTTTCACCAGATTTTACACCCAAACCTGCTGCTTCAACAGCAATTAATTCTACGTCCTCATCATCTAAATAATGATAAAAAGCTCCTGCGGCATTACTACCTCCACCAACACAAGCAATAATTGTATCAGGATTTTCTTTTCCTGTTTTCTCTTTTAACTGCCATTTCATTTCTTCGGAAATAATAGCTTGCAGACGTGCAACCATATCTGGATGAGGTGAAGGACCAACAACAGAACCAATTAAATAGAAGGTTTCTGGATGTTGAATCCAATATCTTATGGCTTCATTTGTTGCATCTTTTAATGTTTTGGAACCACTGGTTGCAGCAACAACTTTTGCTCCCAACATTTTCATTCTTGCAACGTTTGGTGCTTGACGAACAATGTCTTTTTCACCCATAAAAACGGTACATTCTAAGCCCATTAAAGCGCAAACAGTTGCTGTTGCAACTCCATGTTGACCAGCTCCTGTTTCTGCAATAATTTTAGTCTTCCCTAGTTTCTTTGCAATTAAAATTTGACCAACAGTATTGTTTACTTTGTGGGCTCCTGTATGATTTAAATCTTCACGTTTTAGATAGATAGTGGCTCCATATTTTTCTGATAAACGTTTTGCTAAATACAATGGTGTAGGACGTCCAACATAATCTTTTAACAAAGATTTATATTCAATTTGAAATTCTTCAGATTCAATTATTTGAATATAGTTATCTGCTAATTCCTGAACATTTGGGTGTAATAATTCTGGAATAAATGCACCTCCAAATTGTCCAAAATATCCGTTTTTGTCTGGGTGAAATTTTGATTTCATTTTATAATTTATTTTTGAAATTTTTTACTTCATTCACATTTTTTAATCCTGGTTCAATTTCAAACTTACTGTTTACATCTAATGCATAAATTGGTAAATCAGAATTGATAATTTTTTGAACTGCTTCAATATCTTTTAATCCAATACCTCCGCTTAGAAAAAACGGTTTTTCAAAAGGATATTCTTTTAAAACTTGCCAATCAAACTGAACTCCATTTCCTCCTCTTTCTTTTCCTTTTGTATCAAACAAGAAGTAATCTACATGATCTAAAAAAGGGGGTAAAAGCTCAAAATCAAAGGTCTCTTTAATACCAAATACTTTAATAATTTCAACTTTTTCATCAGCAATAAAGTGTTTGTTTTTCTTCTTCTGTTGTTTATTTTCTTCAATAAACAGGGCTCTTCTTTGAGCTAACTGAATTTGCAATTCTTTGATATATTCCAAAGACTCATCTCCATGTAATTGAATTGCATCTAACTGATACTCCTCAACTAAAGAAATTACGATTTCTAAATATTCATTTACAAAAACACCTGTTTTTTTTATCGATCTTGGAAGTTCTGGAATAATCCCTTCAAAATTTCTTTTGGACTTTTCATAGAAAATAAACCCTAAATAATCCGGTTGTAAATCTGCAACTTGTTGCACATTTTCTATAAACTTCATTCCGCAAACTTTCAATTTCATAGTTACCTAATTTGGTTGATAAATGCTTGACAAGCTTCACCTGGATTTTCTTGATTCATAAAATTCTCTCCAATTAAAAATCCTTGAAAACCGTATTCCTTTAATCCTGAAATAATTCTAGGATCTGAAATACCGCTTTCAGAAATTTTCAAACAAGTAGCTGGAATTTGACTTGCTAATTTAATAGAATGCTCTAAATCAACCTCAAAAGTCTTTAAATTTCTATTATTGATTCCTATAATTTTATTGTCTAAATCATTAATTTTATCTAAATCTTCCTGTGTATGCACTTCATATAAAACTTCCATACCTAAATCGATTGCCAGCTGACCATAATTTTTCAATTCCTTCTCAGTTAAACAAGCGGCTATTAATAAAATTACATCCGCTCCAATTGCTTTGGCTTCAACAATTTGAAATCCATCAACAATAAAATCTTTTCTAAGAATTGGTTTTTGTTGATTGATACTTCTTGCCTCCATTAAATCTGCTATCGTTCCTCCAAAAAAAGAGGTGTCTGTTAATATCGATTGAGCGGCAACATTCGCATCTAAATATCCACTGGTAACATCTGCAATTGTTGCTTTGTCATTTATGATACCCTTTGAGGGTGATTGGCGTTTAAACTCGGCTATAATCCCTGTAGAGCCTACCTCTAACAGTGACTTTTTTAATGAAAAAACTGTTCTTCCAAAACTCGGACTTTCAACTAATTTCTTCACAGGAACTTCTGCTTTAATCTTCGTAATTTCCTTCTTTTTAAAAGCTATTATTTTGTCTAAAATTGTCATATTATAACTTTTGTGTATTATTATTTTTCATGCTAAATACTCACTAATTTCTTTAAAGTTTGTTTTGCTTTTAAACCCAAAAGAGACTCTTTTGCTATTGAAAAAGCCGTTTCAAAACTCTTTGTTTCATCTACAATTTTAAGAGCAAAAGCAGCATTCGTTAACACCACATTATTCTGCGCCTCTGTTCCGTTTCCATCTATAATTGTTGTAAAAATTTTAGCAGCATCTGAAACTGAATTCCCTCCAAAAATTTCTGATTGTTGAATTCTTTTTTGACCTAAATCTTCTGGATTTACTAGCTGTTCTCCGTTTTTAGTAAATAATTTAAATCCACTTGTTAATGAAATTTCATCATAACCGTCTAGCGCATGAATAATACCGTAATTAACATCTTCTTCTTGCAAAATATAATTATACAAACGAGCAATTTCTAAATTAAAAGTTCCTAATAATTGATTTTTTGGTGAACTTGGGTTTACCAATGGTCCTAACATATTAAAAAACGTTTTTAATGCCAACGCCTTTCTTGTGGGACCAACAGCTTTCATTGCTGGATGAAATTTTGGGGCATGTAAAAAGCAAATATTGGCTTTCTCTAAATGTGCTCTCAAAATACTTTCATCGTTTGTAAATTGGTAGCCAAAACTGGCCAACATATCTGAAGAACCAGATTGCGAAGACACAGAGTAATTACCGTGTTTTGCAACTTTTTGCCCAGTTCCTGCAACAATAAAAGACGTTAATGTTGAAATATTAAATGTATCCTTTCCATCTCCTCCTGTACCCACAATATCAATAGTATTATAATCTGATAAATCTATTTTTATAGAGAGTTCTTTTAAAGCATCTCTGAAACCAGAAAGTTCATCAACCGTAATTGGACGCATCATAAAAACAGTCATAAATGAAGCCAAATGAGCCTCATTATATTTCTCTGAAGCAATATCAATTAAAACTATTTTTGCTTCAGATCTCGATAATTTTTCGTGATGATATAACCTATTTAAAATTGCTTTCATATTGAATTTGCATTGATAAAATTAGTGACCAATTGCTCTCCAACATCCGTTAAAATAGATTCTGGGTGAAATTGAACTGCTGAAATTGGAAATATTGAATGTTCAATTGCTTGAATTAACCCTTCTTCATCTCTTGCTGTTACTTTTAATTCTTGTGGAAATCCTTCATCTGTTGCCGCCCAAGAATGATACCTTGCTGCTAAAAATTTTTCAGGCAGACCTTTAAAAATGGTTGCATCAGGATCCGTTACTTTCATTTCTGTTGCAACCCCGTGAAAAACATCTTCTAAATTGATGATTTTTCCTCCGAAAACTTCCGTAATTGCTTGCAAACCTAGACAAACACCAAAAATTGGTTTTATCCCTGCATAGCTCCGAATCAACTCTTTCAAGATTCCTGCTTCATCAGGAATTCCAGGGCCAGGAGACAACATAATCATATCGAAATGTTTTACATCTTCAATACTGATTTCATCATTTCTAAAAACAGCAGGAAAATTTCCTGTAATTTTTTCTACCATATGAACCAAGTTATAGGTAAAAGAATCGTAATTATCTAAAATTAATATTTTCATACTAAATGTTTTCTGCTAAAACCAACGCTTTATTTAACGCTGCTAACTTATTATTTACTTCTTGTAATTCTTTTTCTTCGTCAGAGTGAATCACTATTCCTGCTCCTGCTTGGTAATACAAAACATTATTTTTACTCACAAAAGAACGAATTGCGATTGCCAAATTCACAGAATGATCTAATCCAATGATTCCTACTGCACCTCCATAAAACCCTCGAGATTGATTTTCATAAGTATCAATTAATTGCATTGCCTTGTATTTTGGTGCGCCACTTAAAGTTCCTGCTGGAAAAGTGTCTCCTACTATTTCTATGGGGTTTCCCTTTATTTTTCCGGACACTGTGGAAACTAAATGAATAACATGGCTAAAATATTGTACTTCTTTAAAAACATCTACCGTTACCTTATCTGCATGCTTACTGAGATCATTTCTTGCAAGATCTACCAACATTACGTGCTCTGCTGTTTCTTTTTTATCTGCTGATAATTTTTTTCCTAATAAAATATCATCAGCCATATTTCCAGTTCTTCTAAAAGTTCCCGCAATTGGATTAATAATGGCTTTCCCTTCAGAAATTTTAATTTGGGCTTCAGGAGAAGAGCCCATCAGCTTAAAAGAACCATAATCAAAATAAAATAAATATGGTGAGGGATTTATAGAACGAAGCGCTCTGTATACATTAAATTCATCGCCTTTGAATTTTTGTTGAAATTGGCGTGATAACACCAGTTGAAAAACATCTCCACGCTTACAATGTGATTTTGCTTTTCTTACATATTCTTTAAATTCTTCTCCGGTAACATTTGACGACTCATCTCCTACAATTTCAAATTTCTGAGTATTAAATGCTTGCGCATCTATAATAGTTTGCACCTCTTTGATTCGAGATACTGTGCCCTCTTCTATATTTTCAATCAAAGTCATTTCATCATTAAAATGATTTATAGCGATAATAAATCTATAAAAACTATACTGCATCAAAGGAATAGCAGAAGGTGCTTGCTCAACATTTAAAGAAATATTTTCAAAATATTGAACAGCATCATAAGTTGTATATCCATATAACCCATTGAATGATTTTAATTCAGCCGGACAGGCTAAATCAATTGATTGACTGTAATTTTCAAAAATAGCATTAAAATTTCTTCCAATTTTTTGATTTTTTAACTCAACTCCTTTGTGAGAAAAAATTAAATGATGATTTTCTGCTTTAATAGTTACCACAGGATCAATAGCAATAAAAGAAAAACTTTCTTCTTTACTATGATAATCCGAACTCTCTAATAACAATGTATTTGCGAATGCGTCTCTAAAACGCAAGTACAAACCTACGGGTGTAATTGTATCTGCTATTTTAGTTTTATGAATAGTTTTAAACTTTATTTTTTTCATTTTTCGCTAAAAATTAATATCGTATTTTTATTTGTTGTTGACAAATCTTAACATAAAAAAAAGGCTTATCGTGAGATAAGCCTTTTTTTTATGTTTTATACATATAGGATGCTTCTCACTTATTAAATAAGAGAGCTCCACCACCAAGTATTATTTGTATTATTATCCATCATTATGATACAAAAATAAGATAGATTTTTGATTAAACAAATTTTATCTTAAACTTTTATCTCATAATCTTTACATTCATCTCCTCAACATTTTTATCTGACAGGACAGAAGGTGCATTAAATAATAAATCTTCTGATGTTCCTGTTTTTGGGAACGCCAACACTTCTATGATAGATGCTTTCTTTTCTAATATCATCATTAAACGATCTACACCCCAGGCAATTCCTCCATGAGGGGGAGCCCCATATTGAAACGCTTTGTACATGGTTCCAACGCTTTTCATCATTTCTTCTTTAGAATACCCCATATTTTTATAGGTTGCTTCTAATATTTCTGCTTTGTGAGCTCTAACTGAGCCTCCACCAATCTCGAAACCATTCAAAATTAAATCGTATTGTTGAGCAATAATAGTTCCAATTACTTCTCCATGACCATTCATATGTTTTTCTAAATCATAGATCGCTGGCATTGAAAATGGATTGTGTGTGAACGTCCATCTACCCTCTTCTGTTTTTTCAAACATTGGAAAATCGACGACCCAAGCTGGACGCAATTCTTTTGGGTTGATCAATTTAAAAATACGCCCCATCTCCTGACGAACAGCATCTAAAGCTTTATTTGCTATTGCATAATTTGCTGCGGAGAAAAATACAATATCCCCAATTTTAGCTGCTGTTGCTTTAATAATATTTGCTGCAATCTCTTCCCCCAAAAATTTAATAATTGGCGATTGTAGAGAATTTTCATTAACAATGATGTATGCTAAACCACCTAAACCATTTTGTTGCGCAATTGACGTCAAATTTTCAATCTGTCCTTTAGACATCCTCTTATTTCCTTGCTCTTTAGCTGAAACTTTGATACATTTTACAATTCCACCTTCCTCTATTGGTTTGCTAAAAACTTGAAATGTTGTATCTCTTACGATATCAGTAATGTCTTGCATTTGCAAACCATAGCGTAAATCAGGTCTGTCACAACCGTATTTATCCATGGCATCTTTATAAGTAATCACCTCAAAAGGATGTAAAATCCATTTTTTACCATAAATTTTCTTCACAACTTCATTAAACATTTTGGTGTTTAAATCAATGATTTGCTGCATGCTAGCATAGGCCATTTCTATGTCCAATTGCGTAAATTCTGGTTGACGATCACCACGTGAATCTTCGTCTCTAAAACAACGCGCAATTTGAAAATATTTTTCAAACCCACCAACCATTAGCATTTGCTTAAACTGCTGTGGAGCTTGAGGCAGGGTATAGAATGAACCCGCCTGCTTTCTTGTAGGAACAATAAACTCTCTAGCTCCTTCATCTGTACCTGCTGTTAAAATTGGCGTTTCAATTTCTATAAATTCTTCTTCATCTAAAATATCACGTATTAATTTAATTACTTTATGTCGATTTACAATTGCTTTTCGAACCTCCTCGTTTCTGTGATCTAAAAACTTGTACTGAAAACGTACATTTTCATTTGTTTTGGTCGCTCTTTTTATTTCAAAAGGAAGAGTTTTAGATAAGTTTAAAATTTCTAAAGTAGCTGTTTCTAACTCAAGTGTACCAGTTCTTAAACCTGAATTGTAATCATCTGCATTTCTTTGAACTACAGTTCCAGTTACCATAATTACAGTTTCTGGTTTTAATTTTACCAATTCATCTAAATTAGGAAATGTTTCTCTACTTAAACGTACTTGAAAAACTTGGTTACTTGAGTCTCGTAAATCAATAAAAATTAATTCTCCATGATCACGAACACTCGATACCCAACCAGATAAAATGACCTCATCACTTATGGATTTATCTGATAATTGAGAAATCGTGTGTGTTCTATATTCTTCTTTTATTACAATCGGAATTTGAGCTAAGATTTCTTCTTCTACTTTGCTTTTTTGTTTTTCATTTTTAGTCGCTTTCTCTTTCGTATTTAGTTCATTTCCCTGGACTTGAGACTGTCTAGCAAGATTGTTTAGAATTTCTTGTCGGATTACTTTCCCTGAAGCACCTTTTCCAATAATAGCCATTACTTTTCCAACAAGAATACCAGCTTTTCCTTGGTTTCCTGCTTTGATATCATTTGCAATAACTGTATTTTCAGAAATCACTTTTTGAACTGTATTTATAATTTTATCTTCAGAGATCGTATTCTGTTCAAAGTATTTTTTATAATCAAAAGCACTATCTTTCAAATAAGATAGTATTCCATTTTGAACCAATACTGAAGTAATTTTTTCTTGCTTGAACAATTCAAAAATTTCAATCAAATGGTCAATATTATGAATACTTTTGTACTGATCTGCTCCTAAATTATTTACCAAAGTTTTCGCTACAAAAGACGGATCCTTAATTACATTATTAATGGTAATAAAAGTCTTTGAACGCAAAGAATCTGCCGTAAAAAACTTTGCATCTTGCGGTAAAACACCACCTTTTATCAAAATAGACTCTACTGCAAAAGGCAATGAACTTAAATCTACATCGATACTTTCTACTACTTGCTTTATACTTACAAGAGGTAAATCTGGTTCAGAAATAAATCTATAATCAGCCTCAAACTCTTTCGTTCGCATGGTTTTGGTTTGCTTTAAATCTGCATCCCATAATACCGTAGTTTGTTCGGGTCTAAATTCCTTATGCGTTATATAATAATTCAATTGCTTTTCAACTTCTTCCTTTAAAGCATCTACCATAAACTTAAACGAATTCAAGTTTTTAATTTCTGTACGTGGATTTAAATAATCACTGTGTTTTTTACGAAGTGATACAGAAACATCTGACTTAAATTCACCTTTTTCAAGATTCGCTTCAGATATTTTTAAATTTTGAACAATTCTCTGAATGTACTGCGCATAAGTTGATGCGTCTTCAATATGACGAATACAAGGCTCAGTTACAATTTCGATTAATGGAACTCCTGCTTTATTAAAATCGACTAATGAAATATCTTTTTCATGGATTAATTTAGCGGCATCTTCTTCAATATGAACTTGTGTTAAATTGACTGTAAATTGAGAACCATCATTTCTAAAACAAGAAACTTGTCCATCAGGAATTACAGGGTTATGAAATTGGGTAATTTGAATATTCTTTGGATTGTCTGGATACTCATAATGCTTTCTATCCCAAGAAATTACTTCATTTGCAAAGGTAGATTTTACTGCTTTTCCAAAATAGATAGCCTTCTTAATTGCTTCTTTATTAATAGATGGCAATACTCCCATTTGACCCGTACAAACTGAACAAATATTTTGATTTGGCACTTCTGTTTCTTGATTTGCACAAGAACAAAACAATTTAGTTTTGGTATTTAATCGAACGTGCGTTTCTAAACCAATGACCAACTCTAAGTCGTGTTTTTTTAATAAGTCGTGTAATTGTCTCAGTTCCATTATAATATATCCTTTAAAAAGTTAGCAAACTTAAAAACGAGTTCGTCATTATTTTTTGCAGCCGTAATTTGTAATCCTGTTTGAGTTCCTTGAGGAACCGTTAAGGTTGGCAATTGTCCTAAACTAAAACCAACAGTATACGCATCAGACAAATACATCGCTAAAGGCTCTTTTAAACTATCTCCAATTTGAGGAGGTGTATTAGGAGTTACTGGTGATATAATAATGTCAACTTCCTTGAAATCATTTTCAAAATTTTTGGCAATTTGATCTCTTAAATTTAATCCTTTTAAATAAATTTCATCAGAAAAACCTTGAGATAACACTTGATTTCCACCAACAATTCTTCGTTTGGTTTCTTCAGAAAAATTTTCTGAACGTGTTATTGAATAAGTATCTTTTAAGGTCTCTCCCTCAATTCTATTTCCATAATTGGTTCCATCTAGCCTTGATAGATTTGAAGCAGTTTCTGCCATTGCTAGCGTATAATAAGTAGACACTAAAGAATCAGGTTCAAAAAAGTTAAGCGCTTTTACCTGCATTCCTTTTGCCTTTACTTTTTCAATTGAAGCATAAAAATCTAATTTTATTTGTGGATCAATAGCGTCAGTTTCTGTGAAGTTTTTAAAATATCCAACAGTTTTTATCTCATCAACATTATCTATTGCTTCTTTTGAAATTTTTTCAGAATGATATGTGGTTTGATCTTTTATATCTTTTCCACTGATCTCATTTAATACGATTCTAATATCTTCTATCGATTTCGCAATAGGGCCCACACAATCTGTTGATGAAGCATATGCCATTAATCCAAAACGTGAAATTCTTCCATAAGTCGGTTTAAAACCATATACTTTATTATACCCTGCTGGTTGCCGAATAGACCCCCCTGTATCTCCACCTATTGAAAAAACAGTCAGATCTTTAGCTACATTTACAGCAGAACCTCCACTAGAACCTCCACCCACTAAATCCGGATTTATAGCATTTTTTACAGCCCCAAAAATGGTATTTTCTGAAGAAGATCCGTGACCAAAGCTATCACAATTTTCTTTCACTAGAGGAATCGCACCAGCATCCAACAATTTTTGAATTGCAGTTGCTGTATAAGGTGATCTATACCTCTTAAGGAAATTTGAACTTGCTGTAGTATACGTTCCTTGTAGCATATATACATCTTTAATACCAAAAGGAATTCCCTCTAACAAACCTATTTTTTCACCACAATCTATTTTGGCATCTACCTTTTTAGCAAGTTCTAAAGCTATTTCCTCCAATAGTGAATTCGCTGTTGCGTGAGTATTGGATTTCAATAAAATTAGTCGTTCTTGTACCAACTTTACACAAGTAACTTCTTTGCGCACTAATTGTTGATGAATTTTATGTATTTGTGACTCCATATCTATTCTTCTATTACCTTAGAAACCAATAAAAAACCATTTTTTTCTTTTGGAAAATTCTCTAAAATAAGTTGTTTTTCTATTTGAGAACTATCAAAAACAATATCGTCTCTTAAATCATCCAAAGACACTGCATTATGATGATGATTAAAAGAATTATTTGGGGTATTGGCCTTTTTAATTACTTCAAATAATGTGTTCACAGTTTCTGATGGCTGTGCTCCTTTAATACTAGACAATATGTCCACTGTCATAATTTTACTCATCTCTTTAATTTTAGATTTAAAAAAAAGCCTTCCAAAAATGGAAGGCTTCATATATTTCTAAACAACAACCCTCCTATCCTAATAAATTAGGATTATTGAAATTACGATTGTTATTGATAATTACCATTATTTTTTTTAATTTCTACAAATATAGATAGAATAAACGGTACAAAAAGATCTTTTTTAAGATTTTATATAACCATTAAACTATCTGTAAAAAATACATGATAAATTATTGATCTATTAAAATTAACTTGTAGAGAATTGAATTCATTAAAAAATTAATGATCCTAAAAATAATCGCAATAGACAATTTGTATACTTTGTAGTAAACCATTAGACTAAAACTAACCTTATTTCGACCAAAATGTTCGTTTTTAAAAACTCAAAACAACCTCTCTAACGCGCTTTTAAAATAATTATAATTTAAAAATAACTAAAAAGAGAAGACTCTTTGTTTTAAAGGCCTTTTTAAATGATTTAAAGCGGTTTTAAGAAATCAACAAATGTTCATAATTTTAGCGTAAAATCTCTAAAAAGCTTTTTAAAACTTTCTAAAAATCGTAAATTTGAGAGGTATAATTCAGTTAATTAAGACGCGTTTTATTAACTAAAAAAACAATTCACTTTTACAATGAGCGAAGAAAACAAAAACAATTATGATGCCTCCAGTATTCAGGCATTAGAAGGAATGGAACATGTTAGAATGCGTCCATCAATGTATATTGGAGATGTTGGTGTACGTGGTTTACACCATCTAGTATATGAAGTTGTAGACAACTCAATTGATGAAGCAATGGGTGGCCATTGTGATACTATTGATGTTGTTATTAATGAAGATAACTCAATTACAACTAAAGATAATGGTCGTGGAATTCCTATTGGAATTCACAAAAAAGAAGGTGTTTCTGCACTGCAAGTTGTAATGACCAAAATTGGTGCTGGTGGAAAATTCGACAAAGATTCTTATAAAGTTTCAGGCGGATTACACGGAGTTGGTGTGAGTTGTGTGAATGCATTATCTGAGCATTTAACTGCGACTGTTCACAAGGAAGGGAAAGTATGGCAACAAGAGTATTCTAAAGGAAAAACTTTATATCCAGTAAAAACGATTGGAGAAACTGATTTTACAGGTACTATTGTTACTTTTTTACCAGACAAATCAATTTTTGCACAAACTACAGAGTATAATTACGAAACGTTGGCAACTCGTATGCGTGAATTAGCTTACCTGAATAAAGGTATTACCATTACTTTAACTGATCAAAGAAATACTGATGATGAAGGAAATTTTACAACAGAAACTTTTCATAGTAATGAAGGGTTACCAGAATTTGTTAAATACCTTGATTCTACTCGTGAGCAACTAACAGCGAATGTAATTTCTATAGAAGGTGAGAAAAATGGAATTCCTGTTGAAGTAGCCATGGTATACAATACCTCTTATTCAGAAAATTTACATTCATACGTAAATAACATCAACACGCACGAAGGAGGAACACATTTATCTGGATTTAGAAGAGGTTTAACGCATACTCTAAAAAAATATGCTGATGAATCTGGATTGCTTAAGAATGTTAAATTCGAAATTGCAGGTGATGACTTTAGAGAAGGTTTGACAGCCATTATTTCTGTTAAAGTTGCCGAGCCTCAATTTGAAGGACAAACAAAAACAAAATTGGGAAATAGAGAAATATCCTCTGCAGTATCTCAAGCAGTTTCTGAAATGTTAACTGACTACCTGGAAGAAAATCCTAATGACGCTAAAACCATTGTGCAAAAAGTAATATTAGCAGCCACAGCAAGACATGCTGCACGTAAAGCTCGTGAAATGGTTCAGCGTAAGACTGTAATGTCGATTGGCGGCTTACCTGGAAAACTATCTGATTGTTCAGAAACTGATCCAGCACAATGTGAAATTTTCTTGGTTGAGGGAGATTCTGCTGGTGGAACTGCAAAACAGGGTAGAGATCGTAATTTTCAGGCAATTCTTCCGCTTAGAGGAAAGATTTTGAATGTTGAAAAAGCAATGCAACATAAAGTTTTTGAAAATGAAGAAATCAAAAATATGTTTACTGCCCTGGGAATTTCTATTGGAACTGAAGAAGATCCAAGAGCTTTAAATCTATCAAAAGTACGTTACCATAAAGTTGTTATCATGTGTGATGCAGATGTAGATGGTTCTCACATTGCTACATTAATACTAACCTTCTTCTTCAGATACATGAGAGAAATGGTTGAACAAGGATATATTTATATTGCAACGCCACCTCTATATTTAGTTAAAAAAGGACAAAAAAGAGAGTACGCATGGGATGATGATCAGCGAGATTTAATTGCTCAAAAAATGGGTGGTGCTGTTAACATCCAAAGATACAAGGGTCTTGGAGAGATGAACGCAGAACAATTATGGGACACCACAATGAACCCAGAATTTAGAACTTTACGTAAAGTTGTAATTGATAATGCAACTGAGGCTGATAGAGTTTTCTCCATGTTAATGGGAGATGAAGTACCTCCGAGAAGAGATTTTATTGAACGTAATGCTAAATATGCTAATATTGATGCTTAAGTAAACATTAATATAATTTTATTTTCATATTTGACTCAAACTTTAAACAAATATTAACCCAAACTCAATTAAAAATGAAGAAGATTACAACACTATTAGTATTACTTACTTTAAGTTTTAACTCAAAAGCTCAAGATGGTTTTGAAGCCATTCTTTTAACTGATCCTTCTGATTCTAAGAAATTAATGGAAGCATATTTTGCTCCTGGAATGGAAGGATTTATTAATGCCATGAATAATGGATGGTATCATACAGCAAAAGTTCATAAACCTTTTGGTTTTGATTTAGCTATTGGATTAAGTGGTGCATCAATTCCATCAAGTAAAGAAACTTTTAACATAGCCGCTTTAGGACTTACTTCTGTTTCTTCAACATCAACAACTGCTTCTACTTTTGCAGGTCCAAATACAACTACTCAAATGACGGTTAACACAACAATTAACGGTCAGAGTGCAAGTGCTACATTTGCCTCACCAGGTGGAGTTTTGGAAGATTTACCTGCCAAAGCAGTTCCGGGGCCAATTGTTCAACTTAGTGTTGGATTACCATGGAAAATGGAAGGTATGCTAAGAATGGTACCTAAAACTAATATAGGTGATGATGATGGCTCAATAAAAATGCTAGGCTTAGGTATTAAAAAAGAAATTACTAGCTGGTTTGGACCAATGGAAAAAACACCTTTACATGTTTCTCTTTTAGCTGCTTATACTTCAATGAATGTAGACTATGGTATTGCAGACCAAAATTCTGGTGAAATCCAAGTTCAAAATGCAATTACAGAGTTTAGTTTAAAAGCTTTTACAATGCAAGCTATTGCTTCTTTAAACTTTCCAATCATAAATCTTTATGGCGGTATTGGATACAATAGTGGTAGTTCTACTTTTAATATGGAAGGTACTTATACCGGGGTATACCAAACAGGTATCCCAACTCAACCTACAGTAACTCAATCTCTAAATCCACCAACTGATTTAGAGTTTAATTCGAGCGGATTTACAACTACTTTAGGAACAAGATTAAGTCTTGGTTTCTTTAAAATTTTTGGTAGTTATGCATTTCAAGAATACAATACTTTTTCAGCAGGTATTGCTATTAGTATCAGATAATAAAGTTATGAAATTTTAACAAAAAAAGACATCTCGTTGAGATGTCTTTTTTTTATGATATATATGATATTAAAATATTTTATAAATCGTATTTTTGCGGAAGAATTTTATCATAAAAACTTAAAAAAAATAAATCATTATGAAAGTTACAGTAGTAGGTGCTGGTGCAGTTGGTGCAAGTTGTGCAGAATATATTGCGATTAAAGACTTCGCTTCAGAAGTTGTTTTATTAGACATTAAAGAAGGCTATGCTGAAGGAAAAGCAATGGACTTAATGCAAACCGCTTCTTTAAATGGATTTGATACTAAAATTACTGGAAGTACAAATGATTATGCAAAAACAGCCAATTCAAATATTTGTGTGATCACTTCAGGAATTCCACGTAAACCAGGAATGACACGTGAAGAATTAATTGGTATAAACGCAGGAATTGTAAAAACAGTTTCTTATAATTTAATTGCACATTCTCCAAATACGATTATCATCGTAGTTTCCAACCCAATGGATACGATGACTTATTTAGTTCATAAAACTACAGGTTTACCCAAAAATAGAATTATTGGAATGGGTGGCGCTTTAGATTCTGCACGTTTTAAATACAGATTGGCAGAGGCTTTAGAAGCTCCTATTTCTGATGTTGATGGAATGGTGATTGGCGGTCACTCTGACAAAGGAATGGTTCCTTTAACAAGATTAGCAACACGAAACTCAGTACCCGTTTCAGAATTTATTTCTCAAGAAAGATTAGAACAAGTTTTACAAGACACCAAAGTTGGTGGCGCAACATTAACTGGTTTACTTGGAACCTCTGCATGGTATGCTCCAGGAGCGGCAGTTAGCGGACTCGTTCAAGCAATCGCTTGTGATCAAAAAAAGATCTATCCCTGCGCTGTTTTATTAGAGGGTGAATATGGTTTAAATGATTTGTGTATTGGAGTTCCCGTTGTTTTAGGTAAAAACGGAATTGAAAACATTGTAGAAATCAATTTAAATGATGCAGAAAAAGCACATATGCAAGAATCTGCTGCTGGAGTTTCTAAAACGAATGGATTGTTAGAATTATAAATATAGTTTCAGTTACTATCAGTAATTATTAGAATATAAAAACCAGCCAAATGGCTGGTTTTTTTCTTAAATCTTATTTGCATACAAAATTGTAGCTTATACACTATATTTTTTTATTAGAATTATAAGACTATTGTTACTATATGTAACTATTTTAATATCGAGAAGTATCTAACTTGTGACTTTTTTTTTATTAAAATAGAGATATGATATTTACAATCTAAGACTCATTATTTCAACAAATTCGCCAATAAAATAGAATCAATTTCAAGAATTGATAAAATATGTAATTTTAGAAGTAAAAAAAAGACCCAAACACAATCACAAATATGATAAAATAATTGTTTAGGCTACTTTGAAATACTATATTTGCTCGTTTTAAATTAAAGAAGTCGTCATAAATCAAAGAACATGCAAAACAAAGGACTTATTAAATTATTCGCAATCCTTTTTGGATTGGTGAGTTTGTATCAATTATCATTTACATTTTTAGCAAATAAAGTTGAAGATGATGCCAAAAATTATGCTCAAAATAAAGGAACTGATTCTGATGCAAGACAAAAAGCAGCTTTTGAAAGAAAGTATTTAGATAGTGTTGCCAATAAAGATATTCTCGATTTAGGTATATCAAAATACAGCTACAATGACGTGAAAGACAAGGAGATGAATCTTGGTCTGGACCTAAAAGGTGGTATCAATGCTATTTTACAAGTGTCTGTAAAAGAAGTATTAAAAAGTTTATCTAACGATTCTAAAAATATTGTTTTCAACCAAGCATTAAATGCAGCTGCAGAAGCTCAGAAAAATGACAATGCAAATTATTTAGATTTGTTTTTTGAGGAATTCGAAAAAATTGCAGGTGACACTAAACTAAGTGATCCTTCTATTTTTGGAACAAAAGCGCTAAGTGAAAAAATCTCTTTTAATGAAGAAAATAGTACTGTTAAAGAAACGCTTCAAAAAGAAATCAACAGCTCTATTGGTACTGCTTTTGAAGTATTAAGAAGTAGAATTGATAAGTTCGGTGTAACACAACC
>JAQWIO010000054.1 GCA_029248845.1 Polaribacter sp.
GAATTGCAAAAGGGTCTGGAACAACGATACAAGAAGTAAACCAACTAATGAAACAATTCAACCAAATGAGTAAAATGATGAAGATGATGCAAGGTGGTGGTGGTAAAAAAATGATGCAGATGATGCAGGGAATGAAATAAAATTTTGAGACTACTTCCTTCAAAGGAAATCATTTTTTTCATCAAAATAAATTACAAACAATGCTCCAAAAAATAATAATCTTATTAATGGATTCAAAAAGAAATAAATTTCTTTTTTTTTTATTGATAGGTGGTTTTATTTTATTAGTTTCTAATAATTATGGAATGTTTGATGATGATATTCTATTTGGTTCTAAAATGGGGAATCAACTTTACTACAATTCTCTATTCAATTGGAACATGCCAGACAGTTTTGATCCCGGTCACCCTCCCTTTATGGCCTTTATTTTGTCAATATTTTGGAGAATTTTTGGACATTATTTATGGGTTTCACATTTAGCTATTTTGCCTTTTGTAGTTGGTTTTTTTTATCAATTACATAATTTTATAAGTTATTTTATAAAAAGTAAAATTTTATGTTTTTTTGCTTTTCTTTTGATAATAATTGATCCTAGTCTATCTACTTGTTTTGTACTTGTAAATATGGAAATCATTACATTATTTTTCTTCTTCCTTACTCTTAATGGTATCTTTTATTGTCATAAGAATATAAAATTTATTGGTTTATTCTTTTTAAGTATTATATCATACAGGAGTATGATGCTTTTTGGTGGTCTTTTTCTTTTTGATGTTTTTAATAAACTACTTTTTAACAAGGAAAAAATTAAATCAATCTTTAATAATAAATTTTTATCAATTTATATTTTTGGATGTTTACCTGGAGTTACTTTTGTAATATGGAGATTACTGACTAAAGGTTGGCTACAAACACACCCAAACTCTCCTTGGTCAGGATTGTGGCATTTTGTAGATTTTAAATATTTTGTACGAAATTTTATTGTATTAATATGGAGATATTTAGATTTCGGTAGAATATTTATTATGTTGTTCATCATCTCTAGTTTTCTTTTTTTTGGAAAAAAAATACTCTTATCTAAAAAGAATAAACAACTTTTATTACTTTCAATTTGCTCAATTTTATTTATTGCAATTACTATTTTAAGTGTTACAAATACTGTTGGAATTAGATACTTTATAGTATCATATATTTGTTTGAATTTTTTTGCTTTTTTAATCTTAATACAATTTTTCAAGAATAGGAAAATTGTATACACTGTTCTTTTTTTAGGATTAATTACTGGTAATTTTTGGATATATCCAAAAGAAATATCTCAAGGTTGGAGAGCTACACTAGGTCATATCCCTTACCATTCTCTTAGATTAGAAGCCATAGATTATTTAAATAATGAACATATTGAAATTTCAGAAGTTGGAAGTTTTTTCCCAAATTATACTACTTTAGATTTAATAGACTTTAAAAAAGATCAAAGAGCTTTTGCGAAGTTTAATGGAAAAAATGCTTATATTTTTTATTCCTCAGTTTATAATTTGTCTGAAGAAGAACATGATATAATCAATAATAATTATATTTTGCTTAAGCAATTCCATAAATTTAATACAATAATAAACATATACATATTAAAAAAATGACTTTACTAGACGGAAAAAAAACAGCAGCCGATATAAAAGAAGAAATTGCTCTAGAAGTAAAAAATCTTAAGGAAAATGGCAAAAAGACACCACATCTTGCGGCGATCATTGTTGGAAATGATGGTGCAAGTCTTACCTATGTAAATGCAAAAGTAAAAGCTTGTGAGCGTGTTGGTTTTGAATCGACCCTAATTCGATTAACAGAGAATACCACCGAACTAGAACTATTAAATCAAATTACAAGTTTAAATATTGATGATAATATCGATGGTTTTATAGTACAACTACCGCTCCCAAAACACATCAATGAACAAAAAGTATTAATGGCTGTAGATCCCAAAAAGGATGTCGATGGATTTCATCCAACTAATGTTGGTAAAATGGCTTTAAATTTACCAACTTTTATCTCTGCAACTCCATTTGGTATATTAGAATTGTTAGAGCGATACAAGGTTGAAACTTCCGGAAAACATGTCGTTGTTCTCGGTAGAAGTCACATTGTTGGTAGCCCAATGAGCATACTATTGTCTCAGAAAAGAACCGTTGGTAATGCAACGGTAACCATGTGTCATCGTAGAACTAAAAATCTAAAGGAATTTACATTAAAAGCAGATATTATTGTAGCAGCAATTGGTATTCCTGAGTTTTTAAAAGCTGACATGGTAAAAGAGAATGTTACTGTTATAGATGTAGGAATTACTCGTTTAGCAGATGCCAGTAAAAAGAACGGATTTAGACTCGTGGGTGATGTTGCGTTTGAGGAAGTATCTAAAAAATCTGAATTTATAACTCCTGTTCCAGGGGGTGTTGGACCAATGACAATTGCAATGTTGCTAAAAAATACTTTGTTAGCTTGTCAAAGATCAAATTCCTAACAGTCTATCTTTCCTCAAGTGAATTAAAATAATTTAATATTTTGAATGATTTTTTTCTAAAAGAAAATAGTAATTTTATACCATATACCTCTCAGCATTTATGGTTAATTTTTCTTATGCTACTTATAGGTAGTTCGATAATTTTATGGACAAGAAAGCAAAAGAAAAGTACTCAAATAAAGATTGGTAATATTGTCGCTTTTTCAATTTCCCTAACTGTTATTTTTGGAACATCTCTAAAATTTTTCAAAGGTGATTTTAACTATCAGGAAGACTTACCGTTTCATTTATGTAGTTTTTTAGCACTAATTATTCCAATATTATCAACCACAAGAAAGTTTTTATACTACGAAATTTTGTTCTTCTTAATCATAGCAGGAACCTCACAATCGTTAATTACTCCCGATGAATACAACTATCTTAACTTTCCCTTTTTTAGATATTGGTTTGTGCATGGAGGATTAGTGTTTTTTATGATGTATGCTACTTTTGTATATAAAATGAGACCTACTTTAAAAAGTGTTGGTAAATCATTTTTAGGAATGCAAATCTATATGATTTTAATGTTTGTTTTGAATTATTTTTTAGGATCAAATTATTTTTACACGAACAGAAAACCAAATGTAGCAACCTTATTAGATGTTTTTGGAGAATGGCCTCAATATGTTTTTATAGTTGAGTTGATCGTAATTCCTTATTTTTTATTATTGTATTTACCTTTTTATCTCACAAGAAAAGAAGTTTAAACCTCTTCCCTATTTACCAAATCCATTGAAAAGGCTGGCAAGCAAATTGCAATATACTCACACTGTTCTTTGAAAGGATTTGAATATTGAACTCTTGAGTTTTTTTCAATTTTAATGGATTGCCCTGATTGTAAAACAACTGTTTCTCCATCAATAATAAATTGTTTTTTTCCTTTTATAATGAGGGTATATTCATCAAATTCTGGAGTCTGAAAGGGTTCTTTCCAGCCTGGTGGGGCAATCATATGAGCGATACTTATTTTTGAATTACCATCGGTTACATTTCCGAAATGTTCTTCAATTAATTTACCATCTGTGGTTGGAACAATAAATGGAGACTTTTGAATGGTATATTTTTTATTCATTGAGGATTAGTAGGAATCAACGATTTAAATTGATATGTATTTAAGTAAAAAAATATTAATTAAACCAAACTATAAATGTTTTCATTTTAGCCAAATCTGGAATTTGTTCTTTGGTAACTTTTTGCGTACTAAATTCCTTTAGCCCTAATTCATCGTTATCAATTGTAATGGTGGTATTTAAATCATCTAAAAATAACATTGCAGAAGAAAAAGTACGCTCTATTTTATGGATACTATTGTTCACATTAATTTCAGAAAAACTTGAATTTATGTTCAAACCCGTCACTGTTTTAAATCGCTCATCATGAATTTCAATACTCTTTATCGTAGAAGTTGAATCTAATTGTTCATTTGGCAGAATTGTTAACAACAATTTACCCCCTTTTTCAAAAATAAAATATTCATCATCTTCTTGAAAATAGTTATTTCCCTGAGCTCCTTCACTTAAATTCTTTACAACAGAATCGTTCTTAAAAATGGTATTTAATTCCTGAACAGTAGTTTTCATTGTAATATTACCAACCTTTCCTTTTTCTATTTTAAATTTACTATTATTAGTACAGCGAATTGTGAATAGTAAAAACATGATTACTATTAATGATGAGAGGTTCTTTTTAATCATTTTTTTTTTATTTTAATTTATTTTTAATACGTTTCACTAAAAAAATTACTATTCCTAAATTGGCTCCTTAAATTTGGATAAAAATAATCAAAGTTTAGTGGATGTGAAATTATTTGAAGATTTAGTTTAAAAAATAAACACACACGGTCAAAAATTTATCAAATAAAGAGATAATAAATCATGGATGAATCATTCAGATATTGGCTTGTTATTTTTAAAAATTTAATTATAATTTGATGGAAAACAACACTAAAATAGGAATATTTAAAGTCAATACGCTATTTTTAAATTACATATGCTAACATAAATTGACACTTGTTTTCATTTTCCTAATCAATAACCTTCTTATTTTTGATATTTAATCATTGTTTAATTCATAATAAATTGTAATTTTGCGACTAATATTAACGAAAGGGGCTTTCGCCGACGATTTAGAGTTAATAGCAAATGTGGTTATTCAGTGAAAACAGGAAACAACATATCTTTTATCTCTTTTGTTTTAGTAAAAAATACTAAAGCAACCATTCAGCGTTTTCCTAAAACTCGTCCCTAGGGATTTGTTCTGTTTAAGAAAGTATTCACTTTCATGTATCCGTTATTATTAAAATAAAAATTTAGTCTCTATTTTTAAATAGGAACTTAAATCATCTAATCAATCTAAAATTAAAGCTTCAATAAAAGCTTTGAATAAAATTAAAATATGTCGTAAAAAAAGGGCATCACAAATAATGGAAACCATAGTGAATACAGATATTAAAAGTATCATTGATAACGCCAAAACCTATTGCGATAAAGAAGGGATAGAAATCGAGCTTGTTTATAAGCTACCGGAGGAATTACTGGCAATTATTTCTGAAAGATCGAAAGCACTTCCTACCCTCTATTTTGTTCCTATTAATTTATTAAAAAGACGGTTAAAAAACGGCTGTTTTTTAATGAAGAAAGAACAGAAAATTATTGGTCATATTTTTGCTCATGAGCACCATGTAAAAGGCCATTCTGTTTATGAGCGATCCTCTTTGTGGGTAGATCGAAATTATCGTAATTATAATCTTGGACTATTATTAATGTCTAAAATGACGGAGTTATATACAAACGACTTTCTTATTTCGATTGCGCAAACATCAAAAGTTCATCATTATAATGAATTATTAGGAATGACACATATTGCGCTTTCCGAAATGTCTAAGTTATTGGTTGAAGAACTTGAAAAAATTGGAAAATTAAGAGATGAATTAAGTTATAAATATTTCGTTAATTCTAGTTTTGAATCAGAAATAAGACAATTAAAATAAATAATCTGTAAAAATAAAATGAAAAAATTAGTAATCGCATACAGTGGTGGTTTAGATACCTCTTATTGTGCTGTTAGTTTATCAAAAGTATATGATGTTCATGCAGTAAGTGTGAATACCGGAGGCTTTACGAAAGAAGAAATCAATCACATAGAAAGTAATGCCTATAAAATGGGTGTTTCTACTTATAAAAATATTGATGCGGTAGGCACTTTTTATAACAAAGTAGTCAAGTATTTAATTTTTGGAAACGTATTAAAAAACAATACATATCCCCTTTCTGTCAGTGCAGAAAGAATTATACAAGCTATTGAAATTGTAGAATATGCAAAAAGTATTGGAGCTGAATATATTGCTCATGGAAGTACAGGTGCTGGAAATGATCAAGTACGATTTGATATGATTTTTCAAACTTTAGCTCCAGGAATCAATATTATTACCCCCATTAGAGATCAAAAACTAACAAGACAAGAAGAAATAGATTATTTAAAATCAGAGGGAATTGACATGTCTTGGGAAAAATCAAAATACTCTGTTAACAAAGGGCTTTGGGGAACAAGTGTTGGGGGTGTTGAGACTTTAAATTCTGAAAAACCATTGCCAAGTGAAGCTTATCCCTCTCAATTAAAAAAAGATGGGGAAGAAAAAGTTACGCTAACTTTCAAAAATGGTGAGTTTATTGCTTTAAACGGTGTGGAGAATTTACCTGAAATAAATATTGAAAAATTAAACGACATTGCCTCAGAATTCGCAATTGGAAGAGACATCCATGTTGGGGATACGATAGTTGGCACTAAAGGAAGAGTTGGATTTGAAGCTGCTGCTGCCTTAATCACAGTGAAGGCGCATCACTTGTTAGAGAAACATACATTGACAAAATGGCAATTGCAACACAAGGAATATTTATCTAGTTTCTATGGAATGCATTTACATGAAGGTCAATATTTAGATCCTGTAATGAGAGATACTGAAGCTTTTTTACAAAGTTCTCAAAAAATGGTTTCTGGTAATGTTGTGGTTTCTTTAAAACCGTATCATTTTTCTTTAGAC
>JAQWIO010000082.1 GCA_029248845.1 Polaribacter sp.
ATCTTCAGTGGCACAATTTCCACAAGATTGGGTATTAGTATCAATTGTGTTTGCATGTGTTTTTGTTATTTCTGAACTAACGATACCAGTGGGGATTGCAATAATTCCGTAGCCTAAAATCATAATGATACTTGCAATAAACTGCCCAAAAGCAGTTTGTGGTGCAATATCACCATAACCAACCGTTGTCATAGTAACAATTGCCCAATAAATACTTTTTGGAATGCTAGTGAAACCATTATCTTCTCCTTCAATCATATACATTACTGCACCTAAAATGAAGCATAAAATAAGTATGAAAAATAAAAAAACAGCAATTTTAGCTCTACTTGCTTTTAATGCAATTAGTAATTTATTTGAAGCTCCAATATATCTTGTTAGTTTTAAAATTCTAAAAACCCTTAACAATCTTAGTGCTCTTAATGCTGCAAAGTGATGAGATCCAATAAATATAAGGGAAAGATATTTTGGTATCGTAGAGAAAAAATCAATTACTCCATAAAAGCTAAAAATATATTTAAAAGGCTTCTTTATGGATATAATTCTTAATATATATTCAAAAGAAAAGAGAATTGTAATTACCCACTCAAAAATATTTAATAAAAAACCATATCTACTGTTTATGGAGTTTATACTTTCTAACATTACTAGAACAATACTAGTTAAAATGGCAATTAATAAAATAACGTCAAATAATTTACCTTGTTTGGTGTCTGCTTCATAAATAATTTCATGAATTCTTTCTTTCCAAGGAGTATCTTTTTGTTTTTTTGTTTCCAAAAGTATATTGTTTATTGTTCAAATATAAAACAAATAATTTCTTAAATAAATGTGATATTTTTATTCAGTTAAAAATAAAACGATATTTTTTCAGATCGGTATTATAAGACTTTAAAAATAAATAAAATGAGTTCATAAATAGCTCAATATGTTTTATTTACAAACGAATTATTTTGTGTATTTTATTTTTATGTAGATAATTTTTAATAATATTTTTAGTTTTTATTTTATTATTAATAGGAGTTAAAATAGATTTTAGAATGTCTAATTTATTTTCTTGATAATTTAAATTTGTGAATCCATATCCAAAAACTTCATTATTTTCTATTAATATAATAGCATGTTCACCTATTGTTCTTCCTTTTTCAATTATTATAAAATCATCATTATTAAAGTTTTTAGCTATTAATTTTTGTTTCCCTTTAATATTAAATTTTGGAGATAGAATATCTAGCTGTAGATTAAATTTTAAACTTGTAAAAAGATCATTTCCAGTTTTGTCAAAAGAAATAGTTTCCGCTTTCTCTTGAATTTTAAGTGCTCTTTTAGTTACTTTTAAAAAAAGTTTATTTACTTGTGTCTTTATGTTTTTGCCTTTTCCTAAATAGATAACCCTACCATTGATATCATGAATATAAAAAACCCCTTGTATTGATGGTGTTTCATCAATAAGGGTTTTTAATTTTTTTTTTTGAACTCTTTTATCAAAATAATTTATGGAGCCTTGAATGATGGTTTTATTGATGTCTTTCTCTAATAATAATTTAAATAATTGCACAGTTGCCAATGCATCACCAGAAGCTCTGTGTCTATCTGACATTGGAATGCCTAACGATTTTGTTAGTTTTCCTAGGCTATAAGAAGGTTGATTTACTATTAATTTCTGACTTAATTCTACTGTGCACAAAGTATTTCTGTTAAAACGATATCCTAATCTATCAAATTCTGTGCAAAGAATTCTATAATCAAAGGAAGTATTATGAGCAACTAAAATACAATCTGAAGTAATTTCTATAATACGTTTCGCTATCTCATAAAACTTAGGTGCATTTTTTAGCATTTTGTTACTGATCCCGGTAAGTTTTACAACAAATTCTTGAATGGGTTTTTCTGGATTTACCAAACTAATAAATTGATCTACAGTAGTATGTCCGTCAAATTTATAGATTGCAATTTCTGTAATGCCTTCCTCATTAAATTTACCTCCAGTTGTCTCAATGTCTAAAATAGCGTACAAATTAATTTTTTAATAGGATGTTTATGAATTGTAATTTCTTTGACCAAATATAGAACTTCCTACTCTAATCATCGAACTTCCATTAGAAATTGCTAGCGGGTAATCTCCACTCATACCCATAGATAGTATTTCTAAATTACAATTATCACTAGTATGGATCAGTTTCTGATTGTTAAAAAAAGTCTTTAAAGACAAAAATTCTTCCAGTAATTGTTTTTTATTATCTGTAAATGTTGCCATTCCCATAAAACCTACAATTTCAATATAATGTAATTGAGAGATTTCAGGTAATGATAAAATTTTTTCAATCTCACTAAAAGATAAACCAAATTTAGTATCTTCTTTAGCAATTTTTGCTTGTAATAAGCACTTAATTATTCTGTTGTGTTTTTTTGCTTGTTTGTTAATTTCTTTGAGCTTTTTTAAAGTATCAACACCATGAATTAAATCTACAAAATGAGCCATATATTTCACCTTATTACTCTGTAAATGACCAATCATGTGCCATTGAATGTCTTTGGGTAAATTATCATATTTTTCAACCATTTCTTGAATTTTATTTTCACCAAAAATTCTCTGACCAGCATTATAAGCCTCTTGTAAGTCTTCTATTGGTTTTGTTTTAGATACGGCAACTAGTGTTACATTCGAAGGAATAGACTGTTTAATACGTAATAAATTTTTAGCAATTGATTTCATTAGCCTAAAAGTTCTATGAGTTGTTTTGCCAATTCTAATCCTATTCTATCTTGAGCCTCTTTTGTTGCAGCTCCAATATGTGGTGTTAAAGAAATTTCAGGATTCATTAATAATTGAACTGCAGGTGTTGGTTCTGTTTCAAAAACATCTAAACCAGCAAATTGTACTTTACCACTTTCTATTGCTTTTACTAAATCAACTTCATGTAAAATACCACCTCTTGCAGTATTTATGATACAAACACCATCTTTCATTTTTTCAATTTCTGTTGCTGTAATGATATAATTATCTTGATCTGACACATGCAAAGTAATAAAATCTGAATTTTTTAATACTTCTGATTTATCCACTGTTTCAATTGTAAAAGTAGTTTTTTGACCGTTAAAAAAATCTAATGTGATTGGAGCACTTATTATTTGTTTATCAGTAGCTAAAACTTCCATTCCTAATCCAATAGCAATTTTAGCAACTTCTTGACCAATTTTACCAAAACCAATAATACCAATTGTCTTTCCTCGTAATTCTATTCCTTGAGAATATGCTTTTTTCAATTCTTTAAAACGAGAATCTCCTTCTAAAGGCATTTCTCTATTTGATGAATGAAGAAATCTGACACCACCAAAAAGATGAGCAAATACTAACTCTGCAACAGAGCTAGAAGGAGCCATAGGTGTGTTTACTACATGTAAGCCATTGTCTTCTGCATATTCAACATCAATATTGTCAAGCCCAACTCCAGCTCTTCCAATCAATTTTAAACTTGGGCAAGCTTCAATTAATTCTTGCCTAACTTGCGTAGCGCTTCTGACTATAATTGCATCAATAGTATGTTCATTAATATAATTTTCTAACTGATTCTGAGCAACTTTAACATTAATTACCTTAAATCCTTTTTTTTCTAAAGCATCAATACCACTTTCAGAAAATCCGTCATTTATTAATATCTTCATCTTTATTATTTTGATATAATTATTACGATTGATTTCTTTCTAATTCTTGCATCACATCAACCAATTTTTGCACACTATATAAAGGCAATGCATTGTACATGCTTGCTCTGTATCCTCCAACACTTCTATGCCCATTTATACCACTTATTCCAGCTTCTTTCCACATATTATCAAACGTTTCTGTTAAACCATCGTTGGTTAAAATAAATGTTGCATTCATTGTGCTTCTATCTTCTTTAGCAACTATTCCTTTAAATAATGGGTTTCTATCAATTTCATCATACAAAAGCGCTGCTTTTTTATTATTTACTTCTTCAATAAATTTAATACCACCTATATCTTTTAACCATTGTAAGGTAAGCATAGATACATACACTGCAAAAACAGAAGTTGTATTAAACATGCTGTCTTTATCAAGATGAACCTGGTAGTTTAGCATGGAGGGAATGTGTCTTTCAACTTTCCCTAAAATGTCTTCTTTGATAATTACCAAAGTTGTCCCAGCAGGACCCATATTTTTTTGAGCACCAGCATAAATTAAATCGAATTTTTCGAAATCCAATTGACGAGAGAAAATATCTGAACTCATATCACAAACCAAAGAGACATTGGTTTTTGGAAATTCTTTAATTTGAGTTCCTGCAATAGTATTGTTACTAGTACAATGAAAATAATCGGCATCTTCAGGAATGTTATATCCTTTGGGTATGTAGGAATATTTTTTATCTTTTGAAGAAGCTACTTCAATCATTTCACCAAAAGCTTTTGCTTCTTTTATCGCTTTGTCAGACCAAGTTCCTGTATTTAAATAAGCAGCTTTTTTATTCAATAAATTATAAGCAACCATTAAAAATTCTAAACTTGCACCCCCTTGAAGAAATAATGCTTTATAACCTTTATTCTCTAATCCTAACAATTCTAAAGATAAAGCACGTGCTTTATCCATGACACCAACAAAAGAGGAGCTTCTGTGAGAAATTTCAATTAATGATAACGAATCATTGTTAAAATTTAAAATTGCTTCTGATGCTTTTTTGAGCACTTCTTGAGGTAAAATACAAGGACCTGCACTAAAATTATGTTTTTTCAATTGAATAAGTTTTAAGTTAAACTTTTTTTAATTTAATTAGTAATGTAAGCAAATATAATATGCTTAACCTTTTTTAAAATATTAATATTCTTCTAAGAGGGTTAAATTTTTGATAAAAATTCTAATGTATTCACACCATCTGCATAATCTGTTAAAGATGGTTGTTGTGTTTGACCAAAAGCAACTTCACCTTCTATAAAATCTTTAGCAACAATACATTGAATTTTTTCTTTATCCTGTTTTAGTTTTTTCTTTAATGTTATTTCGTCCTCATAATACTCGTAAAAAACAGTTGCAATAGGAGAGGAGTAGCTTTGATCTTCTTTAATCATTAAAAAACCGTTTTCTAATAAGTTATAAAGGCTCATTAAATAAACTGCTTTATTATAGTCATAATTATTAGCATATTTTGCATTCTTAATGATGTCTTTTTTTGCATACATTCCTTTAAAAAATAAATCGAAATTGTAATTTTTTGGAACAAATAATTTTGAAACACTTCTACAACCTAATCCAAAATACTGAAAAACATCATCAGATAATTTTATAAAGTCGTCTTCAGTTTCATTTCCGGTAATTACAGCCACTGAATTTCTACTTTTTCTTATAATATTCGGTTTATTTTTAAAATAATACTCAAAATAACGAGCTGTATTATCGCTCCCCGTGGCGATTATTGCATCAAAATCTATTAATTTTTCTTCTGTAAAAATGATTTTACCTTTAAAATCTTGCTCTATATATTCTAAATATTTTGCCAAATAGGGTAATAAATGCTTATCATTTGATGACTGTTTTACCAATACAGAATGACCAGAAATTAAGACTGATAAAAAATCATGAAACCCAACTAAAGGGATATTTCCTGCCATAATTATAGCAACATTTTTGGATGAAATATCACTTAAACTAGAACTTTTAATAAATGAATTTAAATTACTTACTGTTAGTAATTTAGAAATTTTTGTTAATGAGTATATAACATTTTCTTTTGTAAACCAGGAATTATTTTCGTGTGCTAATTTTATCTGATGTAAAAATCCGTCAAAAAATATTTCATTATGCTCAATACTATCGATTTTTTTTATATTATCGGTAGAAAACTGACTTAAAAAGCCCCCTAATTTTGCGAATGCAGTAATTCTGTTTTGAATACTAATCATTTATTTTGGTTGTCTATAATTTTGGGTTTATTTTTGCAATTACAAAGGTACAAAAACAGAATATAAAATTATGGCAATTATAATAACAGATGAATGTATAAATTGTGGTGCATGTGAACCAGAATGCCCAAATACAGCAATTTATGAAGGAGCTGATGATTGGAAATATTCAGATGGAACAGATTTAACAGGGAATGCAGTTCTACCAAATGGTACCTCTGTTAACGCAGATGAAGACCAAGAACCTGTTTCTGACGAAATTTACTACATCGTAGCAGATAAATGTACAGAGTGTAAAGGTTTTCATGAAGAGCCACAATGTGCTGCAGTATGTCCTGTAGATTGTTGTGTACCAGATGATGATAATGTTGAGACTGAAGAAGAGTTGTTAGAAAAGCAGCGCTTTATGCACACTAGCTAAAATAAACAGAAGCACAAAAAATTCCTGAAGCAATTCAGGTTTTTTTATTGATACTTTTTTAAATATCTAATCATAATTATTCTGTTTTTCTTATCATTGTTTTGTGTTATTGTCAGGTTAACAAACAATAAAATTATAGGGTAAAATATCTTTTTAGTCATAGATTTTATTTAGTTATATTAAATTTATGATATATGAGAAAAAACCAATGTAATTTTAACAAGGTATTATATTTTAATTCTTTGACACTTCCTCTCGCTAAAAAAACTCCCGAATTATATCAGTTGGGTGTTTAAATTTTTCGAACAATACAACAATTTGAAATATTGTTAACTGCAGATAGAAATATAGAGCTATTTTCTTTACTGATTTTATTACCTAATTTATCAAACTTCCTATATATTTGTAAGCCCAAAATTTATGTAAATGAAAGCCGGAATTGTAGGATTACCAAATGTAGGAAAATCAACTTTATTTAACTGTTTGTCAAATGCAAAAGCGCAAAGTGCTAACTTTCCCTTTTGTACTATAGAACCAAATCTAGGTGTTGTAAACGTACCTGATAAAAGAATTGAAAAATTAGAAGAATTGGTAAATCCAGAACGGGTAATACCTGCAACTGTAGAGATTGTAGACATTGCTGGTTTGGTAAAAGGAGCAAGTAAAGGAGAAGGTTTAGGAAATCAATTTTTAGCAAATATCAGAGAAACTGATGCAATATTACATGTTGTACGTTGTTTTGATAATGACAATATCATACATGTTGATTCTTCTATAGATCCTGTAAGAGACAAAGAAACGATTGATATTGAACTACAATTAAAAGATTTAGAGACCGTTGAAAAAAGACTTGAAAGAGTTAAAAGAACAGCAAAAACGGGTAATAAAGAAGCACAAGCAGAACTAGTTGTTTTATTAAAAATTGAAGAAACATTGTTAAAAGGCATTTCTGTGAGGGCTTTAGATTTTTCAGAAAAAGAACTAGAATTTGTTCAATCCCTTCAGTTTATAACTGCCAAGCCAGTGTTGTATGTTTGCAATGTTGATGAAAATTCAGCTGTATCAGGAAATCAGTATGTGGAAAAAATTAGAGAAGCAGTTAAAGATGAGAATGCTGAAGTAATTGTTTTAGCTGTGGGTACAGAGGCAGATATTACAGAATTGGATGATTTTGAAGAAAGGCAACTATTTTTAGAAGATATTGGTCTAGAAGAAGCTGGTGTTTCTAGATTGGTTAGATCTGCTTATAAATTACTCAACTTACAAACCTATTTCACGGCAGGAGAGAAAGAAGTGAGAGCTTGGACAATTTCAATAGGTTCTACTGCACCCCAGGCAGCTGGTGTAATACATACAGATTTTGAAAAAGGTTTTATTAGAGCAGAAACTATTTCTTACGATGATTATGTTGCTTTTGGTTCTGAATCAAAAGTAAAAGAAGCGGGTAAAATGAGAGTAGAAGGAAAAGATTATGTTGTTAAAGATGGTGACGTTATGCACTTCCGTTTTAATGTGTAAACAAAAAAAATATTTAAAATAGACTTTGGAATATAGATTGCAAGGTAACTTTAAACAACTTATAAACTATTTGAGTTTTTGAATTCACGGAATAAATAATTATTTTTTCTAGATTTTTAATCTATTGTATAAAAGGGTAATTTTACTATTGTTGCAGGGATTGCTTTTTTTCGAACTTGTATCTGAATTTGTGTTCCAGCTTTTGCATATATTCTTGGTACATACCCCAATCCAATCCCTTTTTGAAGAGATGGACTCATCGTTCCGGAAGTTACATTTCCAATGCTAATACCATCATTATTCACTATATCATAACCATGTCTGGGTATTCCTCTTTCATTGAGTTCAAAAGCAACCAAACGTCTTTCAGGTTTGTGTGCTTTTTCTTTTGCTAAAGCTTCAGCATTTACAAAGTCTTTGGTGAACTTTGTAATCCAACCTAAACCAGCTTCTATTGGTGAAGTTGAATCATCAATATCATTTCCGTACAAACAATACCCCATTTCTAGGCGCAACGTATCTCTGGCAGCTAAACCTATTGGTTTAATACCATAATCTGCACCAGCTTCAAAAACCTTGTTCCAAATTTGTATCACTTCGTCATTCTTGCAATAGATTTCAAATCCGCCAGAACCAGTGTAACCAGTTGCGGAAATAATTACATTTTCAATTCCTGCAAAATCAGCAATTTTAAATGTATAAAATGGAATTTCTGCTAAATTTAAAGAGGACAATGATTGCATTGCTTCAATGGTTTTTGGACCTTGAATTGCTAGCAAGGAGTATTCATCAGATACATTTTTTAATTCAGCACCAAATGAATCATTATACTTGGATATCCAATTCCAATCTTTTTCTATATTTGAGGCATTAACTACAAGTAAATATTCATTTTCTTTTATTCTATAACAAATTAAATCATCAATAATTCCGTTATCTTTATTCGGAAAGCAACTGTATTGAGCATCACCAATTTCTAGTTTAGAAACATCATTAGAGGTGACTTTCTGGAGTAGAGTCAACGCATTTTCTCCGCTAACTAAAAATTCACCCATATGGCTGACATCAAAAACACCAACAGATTTTCTCACCGTTAAATGTTCTGCTGTGACTCCCTCATATTGAACAGGCATATGGAATCCAGCAAAAGGAACCATTTTAGCTTTTAGAGCAACGTGAGTGTCATGTAGCGCAATATTTTTCATATTTTTTATAAATTTTTGCTAAATTATTGAAAAATAGTCAATAAATACAAACTAATAATTGGTCAATGATTTTTATAAATATCCATATAGATTGTTTTTTTCCATGTGTAGATTAATTTAAAAAACTGATAAATTTTGAATGCTTTTGGTTATTACTTTCTTGGTTAAATAAATTACAATAATTTTGTAGTAGCATACTATCAAATAAAATGGGTAAAACAGCTATTGTTTTAGGGGCAACAGGTTTAACGGGAAATTTTCTTTTAGAAAAGTTAATTACAGATTCATCCTATAAAAAAATTAAACTTTTTTCTAGGAACTCTGTTCATAAAACTTCTACAAAAATAGAAGAGCATTTAATAGATTTATTTAAATTAGATACCTGCAAAGAACTATTTACAGGGGACGTTCTTTTTTGTTGTATTGGAACTACAGCTTCAAAAACAAAAGATAAAGAAGTATACAAAGCTATTGATTATGGAATTCCTGTAAGCGCAGCAAAACTAGCCACTATAAATAACATTAAAACTTTCGTAGTACTATCTTCAATGGGTGCGAATCCATCAAGTTCAATTTTTTATAACAAAACAAAAGGCGAAATGGAGCGTGATGTTTTGAGGCAAAACATCAAAAACACCTATGTTTTGAGACCTTCTCTAATTGGTGGAAATCGTGATGAGGTAAGAGTAGGAGAAAGAATTGGTAAAGTAGTAATGAGTTTGTTAGGTCCTTTTTTTTTAGGTCCTTTAAAAAAATACAAGATTATTTCTCCTGAAAACATAGTAAGTTGCATGCAGAAACTTGCTGAGAGCGAAGTATATCAATCTATATTTAGTTCTGATGAAATAGTAAAAATCGCAAATTCAAATAAAAATAAATGAGCAAAGACCAACCAAATAATCCGTTACACGGAATAAAATTAGCGACTATTTTAGAACAACTTTTTCTAGAATATGGATGGGAACAATTGGGAGATATCCTTCATATTAAGGCTTTTAAAAATAATCCTACTTATAAATCGAGTTTAAAATTTTTACGAACAACACCCTGGGCAAGAGAGAAAGTAGAAAATTTTTATCTTAAAAACATGATTGATTAGTTATACTCTAGGGTTATGGATATAATTTATGTCTCAAATTATTAGAGTACATTAATACAAAAGGCATTGCTATTAATTTGTTATTATTTTAAGAACTAATTCCTTTGTTAAAGGCTGTCCATTTGCTGTTTTTTTGATGTTTTGAAATGTGTAAACAAAATCGCATCCCTTCTTATATTCAGAGCACCCGTATGCTTTTTTTCCTTTTAAAATAGTGCCTTTTTTACATTTAGGGCATAAAATCTTATCAGATGTATCGTCATTTCTTTTGGTAGGAGTAGAGCTTAGTTTTTTTTGCTCAAGTTTTAAATTAAAATTTTCATCAAAACGCAATACACCATCAACTTTACCTGACGTTATTGTAAAACCTTTTAAACTGGTTGTACAGCCTTTTTGAAGCAATCGAATAATTTGATTTTCAGAAATCTTCTTTCCGAAAAATTTAAATGGAATTTTAAAATTACAGTTGTTTTTGTATTCAGAACAACCAAAAGCAGTTCCGCCTTTTAAAAGTTTTCCTTTTTTACACTTCGGACAGGTTTTATTTACAACTTGTTTCTTTGAGGTTGTTATTGCTGTATTAGATTGTAATTTTGAAACCTTTTCTGCTGTTCCAGAACCTACAGAAGAAATTCGTTTTGAAGACTTATTAGCACGAACTTCGTACACTAATTCATCTACCATTTTTTTCATATTGTTAATAAAACTCCCCGCATTAAATTCTCCCCGCTCAATTTCCTTTAACCGCTTTTCCCATCGTCCGGTTAATTCTGCAGATTTTAATAACTCGTTATCAATAATATTGATTAAGTCAATTCCAGTTTGAGTTGGTAACACCAATTTCTTTTTACGCTCAATGTATTTTCTTCGAAATAAAGTTTCAATAATACTTGCTCTAGTAGAGGGTCTTCCAATACCATTTTCTTTCATTAACTCACGCATCTCATCATCTTCTACTTGTTTTCCAGCAGTTTCCATTGCACGCAACAAACTAGCTTCAGTATAATTTCTTGGCGGTTTTGTTTCTTTTTCTAAAAACGAAGGTTCGTGTATTCCTTTTTCACCTCTCACAAATTTAGGTAGCATGAATTGTTTATTTAATTCTTTTTTAACTTTACTTTCTTCAGTTTCAAAAACAACTCGCCAACCTTTGGTTATAATTTCTTTTCCTGTCGTTTTAAATGGAACTTCAGCAGCTCTTCCTATTACAGCAGTATTAGAAACCTCAGAATCTGGATAAAAAGCACCAATAAATCTTCTGGTAATAATATCATATACTTGTTGTTGATTGTATTGCAAGTTTCCTTGAATTCCTGTTGGTATTATTGCGTGGTGATCTGTGACTTTTTTATCATCAAAAATACGTTTAGATTTCTTTATTTTTTGCCCCAAAAGAACCTGTGTTAATTGGCTATAGTTTGATAATTTTGATAGTATTCCGGTAATTTTAGGATAGACATCGTTGGGTAAAAAAGTAGTGTCAACTCTTGGATACGTTACTACTTTCATCTCATATAATTTCTGAACAATTTTTAAGGTTTCATCTGCAGAAAATCCAAATTTATTATTACAGTAGACCTGCAACCCTGTTAAATCAAATAATTTTGGGGCGTATTCTTTTCCTTTCTTCTTGGTCAAGGAAACAATTTCAAATTCAGATTCATTTACTTTATTGGCTAAAAATTGACCATCTTCCTTTTTTAGAAATCGACCTTCTTCATAATTAAAAAGGGTATTTCTGTAAGTGGTTTGTAATTCCCAGTATGGTTGTGGTTTAAAATCTTTAATTTCTTTAAATCGATTTACTAACATGGCAAGTGTTGGAGTTTGAACTCTACCAATAGATAAAACTTGTTTGTAACCACCAAATTTCACAGTATATAAACGTGTTGCATTTAAACCCAATAACCAATCACTAATTGCTCTAGAATAACCTGCGTAATATAAGTTATCGTAGTGATCTGAAGATTTTAAGTTTTTAAATCCTTCCTTTATAGCCTCTTCTGTTAATGAAGAAATCCATAATCGCTGAACGTTTCCTTTATAATTACATTGATTGATTACCCAGCGTTGAATCAATTCTCCTTCTGTTCCAGCATCACCACAATTTATTACAACTTCTGCTTTTTCAAATAAGGATTTTACAATATTAAATTGTTTTTCAATTCCTGCATCTGCAGTAACTTTTGTGTCAAATCGTTCTGGTAGCATGGGCAAGTTATTTAAATCCCAACTTTTCCAATGAGGTTTGTAGTCTTTTGGTTCAAGCAGTGTACATAAATGGCCAAAAGTATAAGTAACTGCATAGCCATTTCCTTCATAAAAACCATCACGTTTTGTATTGGCTCCTAGAATAAAGGCAATTTCTCTTGCTACACTGGGCTTTTCTGCTATACAGACTTTCATTGCTTAATTTTGATGGTCCAAAGTAAGAAAATATTTAGGATTTTTATAGTAAAGTTGATACGTATGGTATTAAAGTCATTTAAACGATCAGTAATTTCACTTATTTTTTGATATAATGATTTTTAATTCTTTTTGAAAGAAACTATAAGAATGTATTTTTTTGCAGAATATTAATGAGAATTTAAAAATTTATTTTTACGAAATCACTTTCTCAAAAGCCAGTCTTTTAGCTTTATAACTGGTATAAATGATGCCACAATATTGATATCCCATTTTTTTGATTAAAGCTTGCATTCCTATATTATCTTCATGGGTGTCAATCTTTAAACTTTGAATTTTTTTTATCTTTAATTGTTGATGAAAGGCATCAAAGAGAAGGCTTGCCAAGCCTGTTTTTCTGAATTCTTTTTTAATGGCCATTCTATGAATGACTCCATATTTTTTAGTTTTGTTATTAATCCAATTGCCATCAATTTTTTTATAAGTAGGTTCAGGATTGGTGGTAAACATCGATGTTGCAACTATTTCGTTTTGATCATTGAAAACTACATAACTTTCTCTATTTAATACATCTTGCTCAATTTGAACTGCATTTGGATATCCATTTTGCCACTGATCTACATTTAACGAGGCTAAATATTCTTTTGCATCATTTATAATTTCGATGATTATTGGAATATTTTCGAAAGTAGAATGTTTAATTTTCATAAAAAAAAATAAGAAACCACAAAATAACAACTATAAACTGTTGTAATTTCGTGGTAAATTAACTTTTATTTTTTTTTTAAATTGTAGATTCTAATTTTTTTGTTTCCTTTTCCTGAGAAAATTCTATCATTTCTTGATTGTGTAAAATATCTTGAATGGTTTGTCTTTTTCTAATTAAATAATCTTTTCCCTGAAAAATCATGACTTCAGCAGGAAGATAACGAGAATTATAATTTGATGCCATAGAAAAGCAGTACGCACCTGCATTATGAAAACATAGGATATCTTCTTCAGAGATTTCTGCTATTCTTCTATTAGAACCAAACGTATCGGTTTCACAAATATAACCAACAACAGAATAATAGCGGTCTCTTGCTTCTGGGTTTGAAATATTTGTAATGTGATGATAAGAATCATACATCATTGGTCTTACCAAATGATTAAAACCAGAATCTACATGTGCAAAAACTGTTGATGTTGTTTGTTTTACAACATTTACTTTTGCTAGAAAAACACCAGCTTCAGAAACTAAAAATTTTCCAGGTTCAAACATTAAAGTAATATCTTTACCATATTCTTTACAAAATTGATTAAATCTTTCTGAGAGTTGTATCCCTAATTGCTCGATATCAGTAGAGATATCTCCTTCTTTGTAAGGAACTTTAAAACCACTTCCAAAATCAATAAAATCAATATTTTTAAATTGTTTTGCGACATCAAACAAGATTTCAGAAGCACGTAAAAAAGTATCAATATCTAATATATCTGAACCAGTGTGCATATGAATTCCGTTAATATTCATTTCCGTGTTTTTCACAACACGTTTAATATGTGGTACTTGATGAATTGAAATACCGAATTTAGAATCTATATGACCAACAGAAATTTTAGAATTTCCACCAGCCATAATATGTGGATTGATACGAATACACACAGGAATCTCTGGATGTTTTTGTCCAAATGATTCTAATATAGATAAATTATCTATGTTAATTTGAACTCCAAGTTTTGCTACTTCTTCAATTTCTTTTAGAGAGACTCCATTTGGTGTGAAAATTATTTTTTTAGGATCAATTCCAGTTGTTAAACCTAGTTGTACTTCTTGAATGGAAACGGTATCTAAACCAGCACCAATATTTTTGAAGAATTTTAAAATGTTTATATTAGACAATGCTTTTACAGCATAATTTAATTTTAAGTTTTTGACATTACTGAATGCATTTGTCAATCTATTATATTGAGATTGAATTTTATCTGTATCATATACGTACAGAGGACTCCCATATTTATTCGCGATTTCTAAAAGTTGTGATTTTTCCACGTTTGCATATTTTTAATATTTTGTAAAAATAAATAAATAGCAACGTTTCCCATTGTTTGTTTAAAAATACAACAAATTGTTTTTTATTGTGATTTTTACACCAAGTTTAATTTGTTTCTTCGTTGAAATCCTGTTAATAACTAATTAGCAATGCCATTTTATTTTTAGGGGTTAAACCTTAATTTAGCAGGGACTTCAAAGCTAATTGTTGTCAACTATTTTATGAGTCAAGAAACAAAATACACAGAAGATAATATTCGATCTTTAGACTGGAAAGAGCATATTAGAATGCGTCCAGGAATGTACATTGGTAAATTAGGAGATGGTTCGTCTGCGGATGACGGAATATATATTCTTGTAAAAGAAGTTTTAGATAATTCTATAGATGAATATGTGATGGGAGCTGGAAAAACCATCGAAATATCTATCCAAGGGAGTAAAGTAACCGTTAGAGATTATGGTCGTGGGATTCCTTTGGGAAAAGTTGTAGATGTCGTTTCTAAAATGAATACTGGTGGTAAATATGACTCAAAAGCATTTAAAAAATCTGTAGGTTTAAATGGAGTAGGTACAAAAGCTGTAAATGCACTTTCTTCTTATTTTAGAGTTGAATCTTCTAGAGATGGGAAATCTGCATCTGCAGAGTTCAGTCAAGGAAACCTCGCTAATCAAGAATTTTTAGAAGAAACCTCCCGAAGAAAAGGAACGAAAGTATCATTTATTCCTGATGAAATCATTTTTAAAAAATATAAATTTAGAAATGAGTATGTAGCGAAAATGTTAAAGAATTACGTGTACTTAAATCCTGGTTTAACGATCATTTTTAATGGCGAAAAATTCTTTTCTGAAAATGGTTTAAAAGATTTATTGGAAGATAATAACAATTTAGAAGATATGTTGTATCCAATTGTACATCTTAAAGGTGATGATATTGAAATTGCCTTAACACATAGCAAAACACAATATTCTGAGGAATACCACTCTTTTGTGAACGGACAACATACCACCCAAGGTGGAACCCATCAAGCGGCTTTCAGAGAATCTATAGTAAAGACGATTCGTGAATTTTATGGAAAGAACTTTGAAGCATCAGACATTCGAAAATCCATTATTTCAGCCATTGCCATTAAAGTCATGGAACCTGTCTTTGAAAGTCAAACAAAAACAAAATTAGGATCCACAGAAATGGGAGGAAACTTACCAACTGTAAGAACTTATATTAATGATTTTATAAAAACAAAACTCGATAATTATCTGCATATTAATGTTGATATAGCAGAAAAGCTTTTAAAAAAAATTGTTCAAGCAGAAAAAGAAAGAAAAGAACTTTCAGGAATCCGAAAGTTAGCAAAAGATAGAGCTAAAAAAGCAAGTCTTCACAACAAAAAATTAAGAGATTGTAGAATTCATTTAGGGGATATTAAAAAACAAAACTACTTAGAGACCACGCTGTTTATTACAGAGGGAGATTCTGCATCTGGTTCTATAACAAAATCAAGAAATGTCAATACACAGGCAGTTTTTAGTTTAAAAGGGAAGCCTCTAAATTCTTTCGGATTAAGTAAAAAAATCGTTTATGAAAATGAAGAATTTAATTTATTACAATCAGCATTAAATATTGAAGACGGTCTAGAAGATTTAAGATATAATAATATTGTAATTGCCACAGATGCAGATGTAGATGGAATGCATATTCGCTTATTATTAATTACTTTTTTCTTACAATTTTTTCCAGAATTAATCAAGGAAGGGCATTTATACATTTTAGAAACACCACTATTTAGAGTTCGTAATAAGAAAGAAACTATTTATTGCTATTCTGATGAAGAAAAAAGAACAGCAATTGACAAATTAAGAGGAAAACCAGAAATCACACGATTTAAAGGTTTGGGGGAGATTTCACCTAATGAATTTGTTCATTTTATTGGAGATGATATTCGTTTGGATCCAGTAATGTTAGACAAAGAAATGTCTACAGAACAGATGTTGCAATTTTACATGGGTAAAAACACACCAGACAGACAGCAATTTATCATCGAAAATTTAAAAGTTGAGTTGGACACTATAGAAGACGAAGTGTAACATGAGCGAAGAAATATACGAAAACGAGCACGAAGAAGAATTAACAAATCAAAACGAGGCGTTAGGTACCCCACAAGAAGAAACCATTACCAAAGTCACAGGAATGTACCGAGAGTGGTTTTTAGACTATGCTTCTTATGTAATTCTGGAAAGAGCTGTGCCATCTTTAGAAGATGGCTTAAAGCCAGTTCAACGAAGAATAATGCATTCTATGAAAGATTTAGACGATGGTCGTTACAACAAAGTAGCTAATATTGTCGGTCATACAATGCAATACCATCCGCATGGAGATGCCTCAATTGCAGATGCTATGGTTCAAATTGGTCAGAAAGAATTGCTGATTGATATGCAAGGAAATTGGGGAAATATTTTAACAGGAGATCGTGCAGCAGCCTCTCGTTATATTGAGGCTAGATTATCAAAATTTGCGTTAGATGTTGTTTTTAATCCGAAAACAACAGACTGGAAAATGTCCTATGATGGGAGAAGAAAAGAACCAATAGACTTACCCGTTAAATTTCCTCTTTTATTGGCACAAGGAGCAGAAGGAATTGCCGTAGGATTGTCAACTAAAATAGTTCCTCATAATTTTATTGAATTGATAGATGCTTCAATTAAATATTTAAAGGGAAGAAGTTTTAAAATTTTACCAGATTTTTTGACTGGTGGAATTGCAGATTTCACAAATTATAATGATGGAAAACGTGGTGGAAAAATTCGAGTTCGTGCTAAAATTGCTCAATTTGATAAAAAAACCTTGGTTATTAGTGAAATTCCTTATGGAACCACAACTACATCTCTGATTGATAGTATTATCAAAGCGAATGAAAAAGGAAAAATTAAAATTAAAAAAATTGAAGACAACACAGCTGCAGTTGTAGAAATATTATTGCATTTACCACCAAATGTTTCTCCAGATAAAACTATTGATGCACTCTATGCTTTTACAAACTGTGAAAATTCTATATCCCCTTTAGCATGCACAATTGAAAACAATAAACCTGTTTTTATTGGAGTTTCAGAAATGTTAAAATATTCTACAGATTTAACAGTTGGCCTTCTAAAAAAAGAGCTAGAAATTCAGTTAAATGAGTTAGAAGAACAATGGCATTTCTCCTCCTTGGAAAGAATTTTTATAGAAAATAGAATCTATCGAGATATAGAAGAAGAAGAAACTTGGGAAGGAGTAATAAAAGCAATTGATAAAGGTTTACAAGATCATATAAAACATTTAAAACGGCCAATAAAAGAGGAGGATATCACACGGTTAACAGAAATTAGAATTAAGAAAATCTCAAAATTTGATATTGACAAAGCGAAACAATTTATAGAAAGTTTAGAAAATAAAATAGCCGTTGTAAAAGATCACTTAGCAAACTTAATTGAGTTTGCTATAGAGTATTTTAAACGCTTAAAAGGCACCTATGGAAAAAGGAAAGAACGCAAAACTGAAATTAAAGTTTTTGACGATATTGTAGCCTCAAAAGTCGCTATGAATAATGCTAAATTATATGTCAATAGAGAAGAGGGTTTTGTTGGAACTTCATTAAAAAAAGACGAATTTGTAACGGACTGTTCAGATATTGACGATATTATTGTTTTTAGAAAAGATGGTAAAATGTCAGTAACAAAAGTAGATTCCAAGACTTTTGTAGGAAAAAATATCATTCATGTTGCTGTATTTAAAAAGAAGGACAAGAGAACAGTTTATAATTTTATGTATAGAGATGGTACTCGTGGACCAAGTTATATGAAACGTTTTAATGTTACTTCTGTTACGCGCGACAAAGAATATGATTTAACTAATGGAAATAAAGGATCTATTGTACATTATTTTACAGCAAATCTCAATGGTGAAGCTGAAATAGTAAGCATAAATTTACGTTCTGTAGGTAGTATTAAAAAATTAAAATGGGATATTGATTTTGCAGACTTAGCAGTAAAAGGTAGAGCTGTTAGGGGAAATACGATTACCAAATATGCTATAAAATCCATTGATTTTAAATCAGAAGGTGTTTCTACATTAAAGCCTCGTAAAATTTGGTTTGATGATGCTGTTCAACGTCTAAATGTTGATGATAGAGGAGAATTGTTAGGTGAATTTAGAGCAGAAGACAAACTTTTAATTATCACTCAAAGTGGAAAAGTAAAAGCTGTAAAACCTGATTTAGCCATGCATTTTGATGATGATATGATTGTATTAGAAAAATGGAACTATAAAAAGCCTATTTCTGCTATTTATTTTGATGGAGAAAAAGACCGTTATTACATCAAACGTTTCTTAATTGAAATACCCGAAAAAGAGGAAATCTTTATATCTAACCATCCAAAATCACAATTAGAAATAGTAGCTCTTGATTATAGACCCGTTGTAGAAATTCTATACTCAAAAAGAAGTTTAGTAAACGAACAAGTAGATTTAGAAAAATTTATTGCTATTAAAGGAATTAAAGCCCAAGGAAATCAGCTTACATCTGAAAAAATTAAACAAATAAACTTATTAGACCCTTTGCCATTTGAAGAGCCACAAGAACTCACTTCGGAAGAAATGGAAGTTATTGATGAAGAAATTATTAAGGATGAAATACAAATTAAGGTTCCTGAATTAGAAATGAAAAAAATAGTTATAGAAGAGATCTCTGTTGAAGAAAAAGCTAAAATAGCGTTGCAAAAATCAATTAAAAAAAAGAAAGTAGAAGAGAGAAAAACAGATGATAAAAGTCAAACTAAATTATTTTAAAAATGAAGTTAAAACACCTCTATTTATTATTGACAGCTTTGGGTGTTTTATATACTTGGTATTATAATATTCAATATTTTCAAAATACAGAAAACCCTTCACTTATTCATTTTTTCAATGAAGCTCAATCTAATTTTGCAGGAAAATCATTTGGTGCTGATTTAACTATAGTTGTATTCACTTTTTTTGTATTTATGATTCCGGAATCTTTGAAACTAAAAATAAA
>JAQWIO010000114.1 GCA_029248845.1 Polaribacter sp.
GTTCTAATTCAGTAAAGGGGTTTCCTAGTAATTGATTTGTGCCAAAAGCTGCACCAGCTGCACTTGCAGCAGAACTTCCTAGTCCACTTCCTGGAGAGAAACCTTTATGGATTGTTAACGAAATTCCAAAATTGGCATTTGTGTCATTTAATATTTTTTGACCACTGCACTTGCTGCATTTTTATCAATGTCAAAGGTTAAATCTGCACCCGTAATAACAGTAATTTTAACGCCTTTCTCTTTCGTTTTGGTAAACGTCATTTCATCTCCAACTGAATCAACAGCAAAACCTAAGGAGTCAAATCCGCAAGAAACATTGGCTACTGTGGCGGGAGCAAATATTTTTAAATAATCCATATTTTTATTGATTTGCAATTCTAATTACATCTGCAAATATACCAGAAGCAGTTACATCTGCCCCTGCTCCTGCTCCTTTTATTAATAGCGGATTTTCAGGATACCTGTCAGTAAAAAATAAGACAATATTGTCACTTCCTTCTAAATTGTAAAAGGGATGGTCCGAAGCAATGTGTTGTAAGCCAACATTGGCTTTTCCGTTGACAAATTCTGCCACATATTTTAAACGACAGTCTTTGTCATTTGCTTCTTTATAGATGTTTTGAAAATGATTTTCGTTTTTAATTAATGAGGTATAAAAGTCTTCATTATTTGTGGTTTGCAAACTCTCTTCAGGTAAAAAAGCATTGTTAGAAATGTCTTCTAAGTCTAGTTGATACCCACTTTCTCTCGCTAGAATTAAAATTTTTCTAGCAACATCAACTCCGCTTAAATCAATTTTTGGATCTGGCTCTGTGTATCCCTCTTTTTGAGCTTGTGCAACTACATCATGAAAAGTTGAGTGTTCGTTAAAATTATTAAAAACAAAGTTTAAACTACCAGACAAAACAGCCTGAATTTTATGAATTTGATCACCAGAATTAATTAAATTTTTAAGGGTATCAATAATTGGTAAACCAGCACCAACGTTGGTTTCAAATAAAAACGAAGCATTGTATTTTCTAGAAACCTCTTTTAAAGTTTTATAATTATCAAAGCTAGAGGCACATGCAATTTTATTACAAGTTACTACAGAAATACTTTGGCGCAGGTATTTTTCATATACTTCAGAAACTTGCTGATTTGCGGTATTGTCTATAAAAACACTGTTTCTATGATTGGATTCTTTTATTTTTTCATGAAAGCTTTCAATACTTGTAGGCTCACCATTTTTTAGGTTTTCTTTCCAGTTTTCTAAATCGATACCATTCTCGTCAAAAAACATTTTTCTAGAATTTGAGATTCCAATAACTCTAATATTTAATTTTAAGTTTTCTATTAAAAATTTTCGCTGTTTGTGCAATTGCGCTAAAAAGCGTTCACCAACATTTCCTACGCCAGTTACAAATAAGTTTAATTGTTTTATTTTCTCTCCAAAAAATTGCTCATGTAAAGTATTTAACGCTTTTTTTGCATCCTTTTTATTGATAACAGCAGAGATGTTTTTTTCCGAAGAACCTTGAGCTATGGCTCTAACATTTACGTTGTTTTTTCCTAGAGAACTAAACATTTGTCCGCTCAATCCTTGGTAGTTTTTCATACTTTCCCCAACAACAGCAATAATTGCCAATTCATTTTCTACACTAATTGGTTTTATTTTATTTTTATCTATTTCTATGCAAAAAGTATCCTCCAATAATTCTTTTGCTTTGTGAGCATCGTTTTCATAAATACCAACACAAATAGAGTGTTCAGAAGAAGCTTGAGTAATAAAAACAATGTTGATTTTTTCTTGAGAAAGAGTTTCAAACAACCGTTTAGAAAACCCCGGGATTCCGATCATTCCACCCCCTTCTAAGGTGATTAAGCTTATGTCTTCTATGTGTGAAATTCCTTTAACTTCATTGCCGTTTTTGGAGTTGTTTGAAATTAATGTTCCAGGATTTTCTGGATCAAAAGTATTTTTAATTCTAATAGGTATTTCTTTTCTTAAAGAGGGTTGAATTGTAGGTGGATACAAAACTTTTGCCCCAAAATGAGACAATTCCATTGCTTCTTCGTAAGAAATTTCTGAGATTGGAAATGCTTGTTTTACGACCCTTGGGTTTGCAGAAAACATTCCAGGAACGTCTGTCCAGATTTGCAATTCTGAAGCATCTGAAGCTGCTGCATAAATTGAAGCAGAATAATCAGAACCACCTCTACCTAACGTGGTAGTTTCTTTGATGGCATTAGAAGAAATAAAACCTCCTAAAAAAGTAACTTGATGTTTGTTTTTAGTAAAAAAAGAAGTAATGTTACGAGTCGTAATTTCAAAGTTAACTTGAGCATTTAAGAAATCATTATTGGTAGAAATTAGTTCTCTACTTTCTTTATGAATAGCATCAAACCTTTCTTTTGCAGCATTTGCTATGATGTATGAAGAAAATCTTTCACCAAAACTAGATATTTTTGCAAGGGTTTTATCAGATAATTCTTGTAATAAATAAATCCCTTCGTAAATAGATAGTAATCTATCAAACAAGCCGGTAACCTCTTGATTTACTTCTTTTTTATTTGTAGTGATTAAGTCATTGATAATTTGATAATGTACTTCTTTGATAGTTTCTAAAACCTCCTTTGCGGAGCTTATATTTTTTAACGCTTTATTAGCACCCAAAATTAGTTTATCAGTCGTTTTTCCAAAGGCAGATACTACTACTGCAATTTTTTGATTTTTAGACTCCTTCTCAACGATTGCTAAGACTTTTTGTATGTTTTCTGAATTTGCGACAGACGAACCGCCAAATTTTAATACTTTCATTGGTAATGAATAGTTTGTGTAATTTTTTATTTAAATTGAGTTTATTTTGATGTTTTTCAAAATAAAAAAGATTAACCTATGGTGATATGAATATAGTAGTACCCCTAAAGGGTAGTTGTTGTAGTTGTGCTGGTGATTGTAGGCATAGAAATACAAACTACAAGGGTAGTTTTTGAAAATTTGATATATGAGTTCACTAATTTCACAGAGCAAAAATAGGTGTATTATTTAGTTTTTCAACCTCTAGAGCGTTTTATTTTGTGATTTTAAAACATTAATACAATATTATTAAAAAATTCCTATTTCAACTGTTATTTTGCTATTATTTAGCGAGTTGATTTGTTTTTTCTTTAATAATTGTAGCAATCGGTTTGTTTTGGATCTTACTCTCTAGCCAAGATAGAATATCTAGGTATAAGAAGGCTCTTTTTTCATAAGGATGATTTTCAAATTTCTTTAATTTACCATGAATTTTTTTGAATTCATTTTTAATTTCATGCGGAAAAACATCACTTAAATCTCTTATTGAAGTAAGAAAAACTTTTTGTACTTCTTGTAAGTTTTCCATTTTTAACAAGAACTTGTAGGTGTCTACAAACTGTCTTTCTAAGTCATAATCTAAACCACATTCGTAATGTGCAATCAAGTTTAAAACACGCGCAAAACACTGTAAATCTTCTGCAGCACTGATGTTTTTAGAGCGTATTATTTTTTGCAGATAAGCAATACATAACTTGTTTTTACCCATTCCAAAATACAGACAGGCAATCTTATAGTACAATAAAACAATATAATGACCATCGAGTCTATTTTTGTATTGATCTATCTTATTATTGATACTTTCTACTAAGTATTCACCCTCCTCAAAAGTACCTTCTAAAAAGTGAAGGTGCAGCTTATTAGAATACAAATACAAGAAAATTAATAATTCTGTATTGGTATTCATTGGTATTTCTTGCTGGTTTATTTCAGCTTCAAAAAAAGTAAGTTCATTTTTAAAAGTAGACACTTTTTTTACTAGAAACGAGGCTTCTAGCAAGTAGTTTTTAGATTTGAGGTAAAAAACAGGATGCAAGTGAAT